>JAEMGR010000018.1 GCA_016458225.1 Myxococcaceae bacterium JPH2
CGGGCTGCTGGTGCTGGACCTGGGGCGCGTCGAGCGCATCAGCTCGTTCGGCGTGCGGCGCTGGAGCGAGTTCGCCGCCAAGCTGCCCGCGGGCGCGCTGGGCATGTACGTGGTGCATGCGCCGCCGGTGGTGGTGGATCAGCTGAACATGGTGGAGGGCTTCGCCGGCGTCACGCGCGTGCTGTCCGTGCTGGCGCCCTACACCTGCCGGACCTGCGCCGAGGACCGCCTGCGGGTGGTGAACCTGGTGGACGACGCGGCGGTGCTGGCCGAGGGCAAGGCCCCCGCGCACGCGTGCCCCGTGTGCGCCAATCCGCTGGAGTTCGCGGATCAGCCGAGCGAGTTCTTCGACTACGGCCTCCGCCAGCAGTTCGGCACGGTGGACCCGGTGGTGATGCGCTACCTGCGGGCCAGCATGCCCGCGGAGCAGCCGGAGCTGGCCTCGCACCTGAAGATCATCCAGGACGACATCACGTACATCACGCTGGCGAGCGCGCTGAAGGGCGACCTCAACGTGCGACGGCTGGCGTCCGGGTTGGAGGGCCGCGTCGCCTTCGACTTCAGCCACGTGAAGGTGGTGGAGCCCGAGGCGCTGGGCAAGCTGGAGCAGGTGCTGGAGACGGCGGCGCAGGGCGCCCAGGTGGTGATGTGCCGCGTGCCGCCTCCCGCGCTGGCGGCGTTGGCTCGTTCGTCCAAGCAGCTGCCCGCGCGCATGGCCACGCTGTGGCTGCCGTGCGAGTGCCGCCACTGCGGGCAGTTGAGCCATCAGCGCATCCAGGCCCACGAGTACCTGTCGCGGCTGCGCGCGCAGCAGTCCTTCGAGAGCGCGTGCCCCATCTGCGGCGGCAGCGCGCGCGTGCCCTCCATGCCCCAGCTCCAGGGGTTCCTGGGACGCACGCCGCTGACGGACCGGCCGCTGGAGGACATCGAGGGGCTGGAGCCGCGCGCGCTCAGTCAGTACCTGTTCGGCACGGCGAACGCGGAGGGCTCGGGGAGCAAGCAGGGCGCGTCCACGGACATCTCCAACTCCCTGAGCGGCACGAAGCTCCAGATTCTTCGCCGCCTGGGGCAGGGCGGCATGGCCGAGGTGTTCCTCGCCAAGCAAGTGGGCGTGAAGGGGTTCGAGAAGTACGTCGTGATGAAGAAGATTCTCGCGCAGTTCGCCGAGAACCCCGAGTTCGTGGACATGCTGTTCGCGGAGGCGCGCGCCAACGCGCGACTCACACATCCCAACGTGGTGCAGACCTTCGACGTGGGCGTGTCCGACGGCGTCGCGTACATCCTGATGGAGTACGTGCGCGGCCCGGACCTGAAGAAGCTCATCAACGAGCTGCGCCGCAAGGGACTGGCGCTGCCGCTGGAGCACGCGCTGCGCATCGTGGCGGAGGTGGCGGCGGGCCTGCACTACGCGCACAGCTACGTGGACCCGGGCGGCACGCCGCACCCGGTGGTGCACCGCGATGTCAGCCCGCACAACGTGCTCATCTCGCTGGATGGCGCCATCAAGCTGAGCGACTTCGGCATCGCCAAGGTCGCGGGTGAGGAGAACACCCAGGCGGGCGTGCTGAAGGGGAAGATTTCATACATCTCCCCGGAGGCCGCGTCCGGGCGTCCGCTGGATGCGCGCAACGACGTGTTCGCGCTGGGCGTGGTCCTCTTCGAGCTGCTCACCGGCCAACTCCCGTTCCGTCGCGACCACGACGCGGCCACGCTGACGGCCATCGTGAGAGATCCGGCGCCGGTTCCCTCGCAGCTCAAGCCCGCGATTCCGCAGGACGTCTCCGACCTCATCCTCCGCGCGCTCGTGAAGGATCCAGCGCGGCGCACGCCGTCTGCCGCGGCGATGCGCGAGGAGATCGAGGCGGTCATGGCGCACCACCGCCTCAACTCGTCTCCGGCGGCGGTGGCGCAGTACTTCAAGGACACGCTGGGGGATCGGCTCGCGGAGTTCACGCCCGCCGCCGCCGCCGGCACTGGCAGTCATCCCCGGCCCATGCCGGTGGGCACGGGCAGCGGGAGCCTTCCCTCGGTGAGCACGGGCTCGGGCGAGATGGCGGCTCCGGGCGGCCAGCGAGGCTCGGGCAGTGGTCCTCGGCCGGCGGTGACGGGCTCGGGCAGTGGCCCGCGTCCCGCGACGGTGGGGACGGGCACGCCTCCGCGCCCGCCGACCGCTCCGTCTGGCTCCTCGCGCGTGGTGCCTCCGCCCGCGCCCACGCTCCCGGAGTTCTCCGAGCTGGAGCCTCAGGAGCGCACCGAAGTGGTGCCGCTCGACGCTGCGCTGTCCCCGGCCATGTCGATGCCCCCGCGTCCGCCGGTGCCCGCGCCGCCTCGGCCGTCGAATCCGGCTCACGCGCCGGTGCGGCCTTCGGTCGCCGCTCCCGCGGTGGCGCCCGGCGCGCCGCGCCCGTCGATGCCCGCCACGCCGGCTGTTGCGCCCGGTGCTCCGCGCTCGTCATCGCCCGCGGCTCCGGCGGTGGCGCCCGGTGCTCCGCGTTCGTCATCGCCCGCGGCTCCCGCGGTGGCTCCCAGTGTTTCGCGTCCTTCGATGCCCGCCGCTCCCGCGGTGGCGCAGGGGGCGGCGCGTCCCTCTGTGTCCGTCGAGCCGGTGGCGGCGCGGCGTTCTCCCTTCGTCTGGGGGGCGCTCGCGGTGGGCGGGTTGCTGGTGGTGGGCGGGGCCGCGGTGCTCTTCAGCGGTGGCTCCGGCTCGCGCTTCGTGGGCGTGGCCCCGGACGAGCATGTCTACGTGGGTGGCTTGCGTGCCGATGACAGCGCGGTGCCCGGGGGCGAGCCGGGCGCGACGCTGTTCGTGTCCACGGCGATGGAGGGCAAGCTGCGGCGCTTCGGGACGACCCAGTCTCGGGACCATATCGATGTGCGGACGTTGGCGGACGCGCCCGCGTCACTGCCGGCGGCCACGGGGCACCTGACGATTCAAGCGGGTCCGTCGGGGTGCCAGGTGAAGGTGGGCGACGCGGTGCTGCCGACTCCGACGCCGGTGGCGAAGGCGCCCATCGAGGCGGGGCGGGAGCTGAAGGTGCTCGTGAGTTGTGCAGGGCAGCCCGCTCGCGAGCTGTGGGTCATGGCCGTGCCCGGGCAGGAAATCACCGTCCCGGCGCGGACGCAGGACTGAGCGCCACCGTTGGGCGCCCGCGGCGCCCGCCTCCGAAGGGTGCGTGACGCATGAAGGGCTGGTCCCTCTTCCCCCACGTCGTGGTGCGCACGACGGGCTTCCCGTTCGACTGGCTGGAGCGCCTCGGCTGGCCCGAGGCGGTGGCCTGGGCTCGGCGCCTGGACGTGGAGCGGCGCGCGCTCGAGGCCCTTCGTGCGGAGGGCCCCAGGGTGAAGCGACCGCCGCGCGCGGTGCTCGCGGCGTTGAAGGCCGGTCGTCCGGTGGACACCGAGGGGTTGGAGTCTCCCGAGCGCTTCGCCGCGTGGAACGCGCGAGCGGCCGAGGCGCAGGCCGTGGAGTCCGCCTTCGAGGCCGCCGTGAATCGTGAGCGGGACGCGGCCGACGCGGCGCTGGAGTCCTTTCGCCGCGAGCCCCGCTTCCTGGAGGCCATCGCCAGCTCCAGCCCCCCCGTGGCGAAGGACCTGCTGTCCGGTCGCGACGGCGCGCGGCTGGAGCGTCAGGTGGCCAGCTACCTCCAGCGGGTGTGCGCCAAGAACGAGACGATGGGCTTCTTCGGTCCCATCAACTACGGCGCGCTGGTCCCCGAGGCTCCCACGGGGGTCTCGGTGCACTGGTCGGGGCCGCGCGTGCTGCGGGGGCGCAACACGTTCGCGGCCTCGTGGTTGGTGCAGGGCCTGGTGCGCGCCGTGGCGTTCGACCCCGACGTCGCGCCGTGGCTGGTGCTGCGCCGCAAGGCCTTCGCGGAAGTTCCAGGTCGCAAGGCCGCGCCCGCGCCCGCGAGCGCCGAGGAGCTGCTGCCTCGCCTGGTGGAGCTGGCGGACGGGACGCGGCCTTTGGCGTCGCTGGCCTCTTCGCTGGGCGTCGAGCCGGGGCTGGCGCGCGAGGCGGCGCGGCTCGGTTGCGACAAGGGGCTGCTCACGCACCAGTTGGAAGTTCCCGCCGCCGCGCACCACCCCGTGGATGACTTGTCGGAGCGGGTCGCGGGTCTGCCGGGCTCGGCGTCTCGGCGCCATGCGCGTGGGCTCTCGGCGCTGGCGGCGTGCATGGCCCGGTACAGCGCCGCCGATGCCGCCGCGAAGATGACGGTGCAGGAGGACTTCGCGCGGCTGGCGCGGGAGCACTGGGGTGTGGCGCCTCCCACCGCGCGCTCGGCCTCGGGCGAGGTGGCGCGAGGCGGCGCGGAAGCGCACAACTTCTACCAGGACCGCTTGCCGCTGCGTGAGGAGTGCGGGGGGGACCTGCGCGTGTCCGTGAGCGGCGAGCGCGCACGGGAGCTGGAGGCGAGGATGGTGCCCGCGCTGACGCTGATGGGCGAGGCCGCCCGGCGCACGCGCGAGGCGGCGCGCACCGCGCTGGCGGCTCGGCTGGGCGTGCGCACCGTGCCGTTCTGGAAGGTGGTGGCGGCGTACTCGGATGGGCCGGTGCCCTTCGACACGAGCGTGAGCGAGGCCCTGGCCCGCGCGATTCCGGATGCCACCGCGCGGGTCGTCGAGGTGGGCGGCGCGCTGGAGGTGGCTCCTCCCGTCGATGCGCGCGCGCTGCCGCTCGTCACGTCCGTGGATGTGCTGGTGGGCGCGGCGAGCGTCGATGCCTGGGCGCGCGGTGACTACGAGCTGGTCCTGGGCGACGTGCATGACACGGCGCTCGTGTGGGGCTGGGCGCTCCAGTTCCACGAGGCGCGGGCGCGCGTGGAGGGAGACATGGTGCGCGCGCTGGCCGCGGTGTCTCGGCCGGGGCCGCTGGTGACGGTGCTGGCGTCGCGGCGCACGGGGCTCTTGCCCGCGGAGCTGCCCGGGCCGGTGGTGGAGCTGGGGGGCGTGAGCGCGCGCGCCGCGGCGTGGCGGCTGCCGTTCGATGACTTGTTCGTGGAGAGCGACGGGAAGAGCGTGCGGCTCGTTTCCAAGCGCCTGGGCTCCGAGGTCTTCCTCCACAACGGCGAGCTGGAGAGCCCCGTGCACACCGCGT
Organism: Myxococcaceae bacterium JPH2; assembly: GCA_016458225.1. Classification (NCBI taxonomy): domain Bacteria; kingdom Pseudomonadati; phylum Myxococcota; class Myxococcia; order Myxococcales; family Myxococcaceae; species Myxococcaceae bacterium JPH2. The sequence continues at coordinate 5,096 of JAEMGR010000018.1, forward strand.
TCGCGCTGCCGCGGATCCGCCCGCTGCGAGTGTCGCTGGGGGCGCATACGCCTCGGCTGACGGTGGGCGGCGCGGTGGTGCAGCGCGAGCAGTGGCGCCTGTCCTCGGAGGAGCGGGAGGCGCTCCAAGTAGGGCGTGATGACCGGGCCCGGTTGCGCGCGGCGGTGGCGGTGTGGGACGCGAAGGGGATGCCGGACTGCGTGTTCGCCAAGTTCAAGGACGAGCGAAAACCCGTGTTGGTGGACGTGCGGAGCCCGGCGCTCCTGCGCGTCTTCCTCAATCTTTTGGAGCAGAAGGAAGAAGTCGTGCTGTCGGAGATGCGCCCCGGACCGGAGGCGCTCTGGTTGCGCTCGGACGAGGGGCGGCACACTGTCGAACTCCGCTGCACGCTGCTGTGGGGCGCTGAGACGCCCGAGGTCCGCGAATGAACTTGCTCGTGCTTCCGCCCCATCGGGACGTGACCCTGCGCGCCGAGGCGCCCGAGGGCTGGCGGGTCCTCGACGTGGCGCTCGACTACTGCCGCCGCGTCTTCGCTCCGGACTCGGTGGCCGCCGAGATGGAGGCCCGCGCGCGCGGGGCGCTGACGCCTCAATCCTTGCGCGAGCTGCTGCTCCTGAAGGCCGCTCAAGCCTTGCGCGCCCGGGACGCGGATGCTGGACACGGCACGCTGCGCGCCTTGGGGGCGGTGCTGACCGCGCTCTCCGGTGCGCCGAGCGAGGTGCAGCTCCGGCTCGACGACGTGGCGCTCCATGAGGGCTCCACCGAGCGCAGCGAGGACGTGCTGCGCGCGTTGGACGCGCCGCTGCCGTACCAGGAGGACCTGGCGCGGGCGATTCAGCAGTTCGCGGGCGCGACGCGCGTGAGGCTGTGGTTGGAGAAGGACCTCCAGCTCCCCGCGGCGGCGTGGCTCGCGCGCGAGTGTCCTCCCGACGTGGCCCTGGAGTTGGCGGGGCCCTTCGTCCACTTGCACCGCGCGGCCCTGGCGCGGCTGAGCCCTTTCCAGCGCGCCACCTTCCCCGAGGGGGGAGAGGTGCCTCGGTGGCGGGTGACCGCGGGGCTGGATTCGCCCGCCGGCGCCACGCCTGTGTGGATCCCCGACTTGATGGAGCTGGTCGTCGTGCCGCCTCCGGAGGAGCGCAAGGGCACGGACCTGGTGTGGACCGAGGCCAGCGTGACGGCGGGCGCACCGCGCTGGCGATTGGGCGCGCGCACGGCCAGCGAGGTGCGCGCCTTCACGGGCGGCGCTCCCTGGGCGGGACACGTGGCCCTGGGAACGTTGTTCCGGGCGGAGGCGCTGGTGGAGAGCGGCTGCCAGCTGGCGGTCGTGGGGTTCTGCGCCATCCGCGACGGGCTCGTGATTGATCCGCAGGGCAACGCGCTGTCGGCGGACTTCCTGCGGCGGGGCATGGAGCACCTGCGCCGCGCGGGTGTGTCGGTGGTGGCCGAGTGGTGGGTGGGGGCGCCCGCGGTGGACGAGGGCGCGCTGGAGCAGACGCTCGCGACGCTGCTGGCGGAGCCCTTGTTCGATTGGATCGCGGGGGTACGGCCCTTCCACTGGGCGCTGGAGCGCGGGCCCGAGGCGCGGCGGTTCGACGAGCGCTGGGTGCAGCCCGGCACGCCTCCTGGAGACCGAGACCTCGCGCGGAGTCGGCCTTTCGATGTCCCGGACACCCTCCGTGCCGCGAGGCTTCCGGAAGTCCTGTCCGCGCTGGCGCTGCGCCTGCTGCGACGCCAGCCGCTGAGCCCGGGCCGGGTCGCCGGGGCCTATCTGCGAGTGCCCGCGCGCTCGGTGCCGCCGGGAAGCGAGGCACGCGGGGCGAAGGTGCCCACCCAGGTGCGCCTGGACACGGACTGCGCGGTGGTGGACCTGCCCGCGTCGCTGGACGGTGTGGCGAAGCCGTCGTGGTACGCGGCGAACCTGCGCACCGGCAGCGTGCTTGCGCTGGACACACGCATCGCTCCCAGGCTGAGCACCTTGCTGCAAGCGACCGAGATCTCCGAGGCGCTCAGCGACGTCCCCGAGGCCCACCGGGCGAAGCTGGTGGACGCGCTGGTGGGCAAGGCCGTGCTGGAGCGGGTGCACGCATGAGCGAGCGCTGGACGCTGGGCGACGTGTTCGTGCTGCGGCACGCGGGCTTTCCCTTCGACTGGCTGGAGTCGCTCGGGCTGTCCGCGGAGCTTCAGGCCGAGGCAACGCGGTTGCTCGACGCGGAGCAGTCGCTCGTGGACGCAGTGCGCGCCGAAGCGTCGGAGGCGGACGCGAACGCGCTGCGCGAGGCCCTGGCTCAAGGACGCGAGCCGGCGCGCAAGCTCCGCGTGGGACCAGACCTCCAGGCCGCGCTCGTGCACCATCGGGAGCAACGCGCGGCCCTCCAAGCGCGCTACGCCGAGGAGCGCCAGGCCCTTCGTGAGCGTCTGCGCGAGCGGGCAGGGGACGCGGGCATCCAGGAGGCGGTGTTCCTCTCCAGCCCGGCCATGTTCGACAACGTGTGGAGCCGCTACCTGCGCGGAGGCGAGCGCCCCGACACCTCCGACGCGCGCCGCGTGGAGCGGCAGGTGTACACGTACCTCCAGCGCTTCTGCGCCAAGAACGAGACGACCAGCTTCTTCGGCCCCATCTCCTACGGCGAGCGGACCTCCGAGGACGCGTTCGATGTGCGCACCGTGCCGAGCGGGGACACGCGCCGGCGCACGTTCTTCTCGTTCTGGGCCGTGACGGAGCTGGCGCGCGCGGTGGGCCGTGAGCGGACGCTGCGACCGCACCTGCCGCTGCGCCTCAACCCCGTGTTCACCCTCACCCCGGGCCGGGCCGTCTGCGCGCCGCTGGGGCTGGACGTGCCGCTCTCCCAAGAGGCAGAGGCCTTGCTCGCCGTGCTGCGCGAGCATCCGACTCCTACGCAAGCGGCGAAGGTGCTGGGCGTCGCGGCGGAGGCGGTGGAGCGGCTCGCGATTCCGCTCGTGAAGGGCGCGCTGCTGCTGTGGGGGCTCGGCTTCCATCCGAACGACTTCGGCACCTTCGAGAGCGTCCGTGGCTCCGTGGCCGCGCTGCCCGAGTCCGAGGCACGGTCGCGTTGGCTGGAGCGGCTGGACGGGCTGGACCAACTGCGGAGCGAGTTCCAGGCGGCGGACCTGTCAGGCCGGCGCGGGCTGTTGTTGCGGCTGGAGGCTCGCTTCACCGAGGTGACCGGCAAGCCCGCGCGCCGAGGCGAAGGGCAGGTCTACGCGGATCGCCTGGTGATCTACGAAGAGGCCAGCTCGCCGTTCCGCCTGCGCTTCGGTCAGCGCTTCACCGAGGAGCTGGAGACCGCGTTGTCGGATCCGCTCGCGCTGTCCGCGGCCTATGGCGAGCGCGTGCAGCGCGGCTTCCGCGAGCAGGTCCGCGATGCGCTCGGTCCGGACGAGCGTCCGGTGGACTTCCTCGACTACGCAGTGCGCCTGCGACCGGACAACGTGGCGGGCAGCCGCTTCTCGCCGGTGCCGCCGGTGATGCTGGAGGAGGACGCCGCCCGCGCGCGCACGCTGCCGGTGGACTTCCTGGGCACCTCCGCGCCGGGAGGCCGCTACGCGCTGCCGGACGTGTGCCTCGCGAAGAAGGAGGGCGAGGGCTTCGAGGTCATGCTCGCGCGCGTGCACCACCACCTCCTGCTGTGGAGCTGGCTGGGCGCCTTCTATCCGGACCGGGCGCGCTACGCGGCGGTGGCGGAGCGCTGGCTGAAGGCGGATCCCTCGGCGAAGGGGCTGGTGGGCATGGCCATCCGCCGGCGCAACAAGGGCTTCTACGTGTTCCCAGGCCGGCGCCTCTTGTACTCGGTGTCGGACGTGCTGGACGTGGAGGAGGGCGCGCTGACCCCGTCGACGGTGAAGGTGCTGCCGACGCGCGAGGGCCCGGTGCTCGTGGACGGGAAGGGCGAGCGGCTCTGGCTCTACATGCCGCTCGACGACTTCTCTTCGTACCCGCCGTTCGCGGCGCTGGCGCATCCGCAGGTGCTGCACGCGCCGCTGCGCACGCAAGGCAGCCACCTGCCGAGGTTGAGCGTGGGCGGCGCGGTGTATCAGCGCGAGCGCTGGGAGTTGCCTGCGGCGCGGCTCGCCAAGGTGACGGGGTTCGACCTCTTCCTCGCGGTGCAGCGTGAGCGACGCGCCAACGGCTGGCCGCGCTTCGTCTTCATGCGCACGTCGAAGGAGCGCAAGCCGTACCTCATCGACACGGCGAGCCCGTTCGCGCTGGACCTGTTGTCGCATCTGGCGCGCGAGGCGGAGCGCCTGTCGCTGGAGGAGATGTATCCCGCGCCGGAGCAGCTCTGGCTGAAGGACGCGAGAGGGCGCTACACCTGCGAGCTGCGCATGCAGTTCACCCGCGCGTAGCGCGAGTCAAGGCGTCAGGGCGCGGGTGAGGGCCTGCCTCACCGCGGCGCGGACCGGCGCGGGCACGGCGTCCCCCGGGATGCGACGACACAGCGACACCGTGCGCTGCAGCGAGTCACATGCGTCCGAGCAATTGGGACACGTGGCGAGGTGCTCCTCCAGGCGGACACAGGTGGCCTGGTCGATGTCCCCCTCGGCGTCCTGGGCGAGCACCTGGGCCAGCTCGGGGCAGCCGTTGCCCGTGTCCACGGCGCTCTCTCCGAGGAGCGTGGTCAGGTCCTCGCGCAGTTGGTTGCGCGCGCGGTGCAGCCGGCTCTTGAGCGCCCGCACCTCGATGCCCACCACGCGCGCGGCCTCATCGGCGCTCAGGCCTTCCACGTCACGCAGGATGAGCGCCTCGCGGTAGGTGTCCGGCAGCGCGAGGATGGCCGTGTGCAGCACCTCGCCGAGCTGCCGCGCGTGCGAGGCCTCGTCCGGCGTGCGCTCGGCCGAGGGCACGTGCTGGGCCACGGGCGTATCCAAGGGCTCGTGCTCGACAGGGGCGCCCGCGCGCTGCCGCCGCGCCCGCAGGCAGTGCGTGCGAGCGACCTGATAGAGCCAGGTGGACAACTCCGCCTCGCCGCGGAACGAATGGATGCCCTGGAAGGCCGCCAGCAGCGTCTCCTGGAGGACCTCGCGGGCCTGCTCCTCGGAGCCGCACATGCGCAGGCCGAAGCGGTACACCTGCTTCTCGTGGCGGCTGAGCAGCTCCTCGAGCGCCCGAGTGTCCCCCGCCTTCGCGGCCTTCACCAGCTCCATGTCGCTCTTGTCGCCCATGCCCTGTCCCCTCGAAGTCTGGGGGCGCCGCGCCCCGGGGTGAATCCTTTTCCGGCCGCCGTGGCTCTCACGGGTCGGAGGTTCCTGGAATGATTTTCCGTCAACTCTTCGATGCCGAGTCTTCTACCTACACCTATCTCATCGGGGATCCGGTCTCACGCCAGGCCGTCCTCATCGACCCCGTGCTCGAGCAGGTGGATCGCGACCTGCGCCGCGTGTCCGAGCTGGGGCTGAAGTTGACCCACGTATTGGATACCCACGTGCACGCCGACCACGTCACCGCCTCGGGCGTGCTGCGCGAGCGCACGGGCTGCGAGGTGGTGGGCGGGGAAGGGGGCGCGCCCTGCGCCAACCGCCACGTCAAGCACGGCGACACCGTCCAGGTGGGCGCGCTGTCCTTCCAGGTGCTCGCGACGCCGGGGCACACCGATGACAGCGTCAGCTATCTCCTGGGCGACCGCGTGTTCACCGGCGACGCGCTGCTCGTGCGCAGCAACGGCCGCACCGACTTCCAGAATGGCAACGCGGGCCAGCTCCACGACTCCATCACCCGCGTGCTGTTCGCGCTGCCCGATGACACGCTCGTCTTCCCGGCCCACGACTACCAGGGCCACACCGCCACGAGCATCGCCGAGGAGAAGCAGCACAACCCCCGGCTGGCGGGAAAGAGTCGCGAGGACTTCATCCAGGTGATGGAGAACCTGCGGCTCCCCAACCCCAAGAAGATCCACCTGGCCGTCCCCGCCAATCGTGAGTGCGGAAGACTGCCTCCTCCGCTCCCTTCCCCGTGAGTGCGCCCATGACGACCGCTCTCTATCAAGACATCACTCCGGCCCAGCTCGGCACGCTGGGCCCCGAGGTCCGCCGCATCGACGTGCGCGAGCCGGACGAGTTCGTGGGACCGCTGGGCCACCTGCCCGGCGCGGAGCTCGTCCCGCTGGGGACGCTGGAGTCCTCGGCGGCCTCGTGGCGGCGGGACGCGCCGCTCTTGCTCATCTGTCGCTCGGGGAAGCGCTCGGTGATCGCCGCGCGGCTCTTGTCCGCCCAGGGCTTCATTTCGCTGTACAACCTCGCCGGCGGCATGCTCGCCGTGCGCGAGTCCTCCTGAGTTCGCCATGCCTCTTCTGGGATTCACCCTCGCGGCGCTCATCGGCCTGTCGCTCGGATTGTTGGGCGGCGGCGGCTCCATCCTCACGGTGCCCATCCTCGTGTACGTGCTCGGGTTCGACCCCAAGCAGTCCATCGCGATGGGATTGGCCGTGGTGGGGATGACGAGCCTGGTGGGCGCCGCCAGTCACTGGCGCAAGGGCAACGTCCGGCTGCGCGCCTCGCTGCCCTTCGCCGCGCTCACCATGGCGGGCACCTACGCGGGAGCGAGGTTCTCCGTTCACGTGCCGGGCGTCATCCAGCTCATCCTCTTCGCCATCATCATGCTGGTGGCCGCGTTCTTCATGTTCCGCAACAGCCGCGCGGACGCCGCGAAGGGCACCGACGGCACCGAGGGTGGACGCCCCGGCAGCATCCCGCTGCTCGTCCTGTCCGCCCTGGGCGTGGGCTCCATCACGGGCCTGGTGGGCGTGGGGGGCGGTTTCCTCATCGTCCCCACGCTGGTGCTGCTGTTGGGCCTGCCCATGAAGCAGGCGGTGGGCACGAGCCTGCTCGTCATCGCGCTCAACTCCTTCGTCGGCTTCGCGGGCTACCTGGGGCACGTGGTGGTGCCTTGGGGCTATCTGGCGGGGTTCACCGCGGTCGCGGTGGTGGGAATCCTCGTGGGCACGTGGGCGTCCCACTTCGTGTCCCAGGCCTCGCTCAAGCGCGCGTTCTCCGTGTTCCTGGTGGTGATGGGCGCGGGCATCCTGATGAAGAACCGCGACACGTTGGCGCGACTGGGCGGAGCCACGCCCGTCACCGCCACCGCGCCCGCGCCCGCCGCCGCGGCATCCTCTTCCGTTCCCTCGCGCTGAGACGCGCGAGTCTCTCCCTGGATCAACATCTTCGAGGATTGACCTTCATGCATCCGTTTCTCGCCGCACTCGCGGGCGGGGTCCTCATCGGGCTCTCCGCCTCGCTCCTTCTCTTGTTCAACGGCCGGACCGCGGGCATCAGCGGCATCACCGGAGGACTGCTCGCGCCAGTCGCCGGAGAGTGGGGCTGGCGCGCGGCCTTCGTCGGAGGGCTCGTCGCGGGTGGGTTCCTGTTGCGCGCGCTCGCGCCGGGGTTGCTCGGGGCGCCGGTCGTCACGGGCGCGCTGATTCCGGTGGCGGCGGGCTTGCTCGTGGGCTTTGGCACGCGGCTGGGCAATGGCTGCACCAGCGGTCACGGCGTCTGCGGGCTGGCCCACGGGGCTCCGCGCTCGCTGGCGGCCACGATGACGTTCATGGCGGCCGGAGCGCTCACTGTCTTCGTCGTGCGTCACGTCCTGGGAGGTGCGGCATGAAGGCCGGATTCATGGCGGCGCTCGCGGGGCTGCTCTTCGCCCTGGGCCTGGGCCTGGGCGGCATGACGGACCCCGCCAAGGTGGTGGGCTTCCTGGACTTCGCGGGCGCGTGGGACCCTTCGCTCGCGTTCGTGATGGGCGGTGCGCTGGCGGTCCATGCACCCCTCCAGCGGCTCATCCGTCGGCGCCGCTCGCCGGTGCTGGCCACGGAGTTCCCGGCGCGCTCCAAGGCGCGAGTGGACTTGCGGCTGGTGGGCGGCGCGGCCCTGTTCGGGGTGGGCTGGGGCCTCGCGGGCTACTGCCCGGGTCCCGCGCTGGTGTCGCTGGCCTCGGGGACGGGGACGGCGCTCCTGTTCGGGGCCTCCATGCTCGGAGGCATGCTCCTCTTCCGGATCGTGGATGGCATGCGCGCGCGTCTCGCGGCCGGGCTGGTAACGTCCTCGTCCTGAGCGCGTGCCCCACGCAGGGGCGCCGCGGGACGAGGGCCGGACCGAATGGAGCGAGGAACCGACGTCGTCATCCTGGGCGCGGGCGTCGTGGGACTGTCGGCCGCTCGGCGGCTGGCGGCCCTGGGCGCCCGCGTCACCGTGCTGGACGCGGTGGAGCCCGGAGGTCGGGGCTCGCGCGCGGCGGCCGGGGTGGCCATCCCCTCCGTTCGGCTGTTGGACGACGGGCCCATGCTCGCCTTCGCCCGGGCAGGCCGCATGCTGCTCGCGGAGGAGCTGGCCACGCTGCCGGACAGCGCGCAGCTTCGACGCGGGCAGGGCATCCTCCGCGTGACGCCGGACTCGAAGAGCCGTGACGCGCTGGCCGAGTCCGCCGCGCGCGACACCGAGGGACTGGGCACCTGGGTGGATTCCGTGAAGCTCGCGCAGCTGGAGCCCGCGCTGGAGGGCACGCCGCTGCTCGGCGCCTTCGTCTCCGAGCACGGCCACATGGTGGACACCGAGGGCTACCTGAACGCGCTGTTGCACGAGGCCCAGCGCGCCGGGGTGCGCCTGCGGCTCGGTGAGTCCGTGCGCTCCCTGGCCGAGCAGCACGGCCGAGTTCATCTCCAGACGGACCGCGATGTGCTGAGCGCCGAGCACGTGCTCGTCGCCGCGGGCCCGTGGTCCACGAAGATTCCCGGCGTGCCGGGCCTGCCGCTGAAGCCCCTGCGCGGGCAGATGCTGGTGGTGCACTCGCCGGGCTTGAAGTTGTCGCGCGTCGTCTCGGGGTCCACGTACCTGGCGCCGTGGCGCGCGGGTGAGATTGTCGTGGGCGCCACCGAGGAGGACGCGGGCTTCGTCGAGCAGGTGACCCCCGCGGGCCTGCTGCACCTGAGCGCCACGGTGGCCAAGCTGGCGCCCCGTCTGCGCGAGGCCCGCTTCGTGCGCGCCTGGGCCGGACTGCGCGCCGCGACGCCCGATGGTCGCCCATACCTGGGGCGCTTCCCCGGCATGCGCCAGACGTACGTCGCGACGGGACTGGGCGGCCAGGGCATCCTCACCGGTGCGCTGGCGGCGGTCGCCCTGGTGGACCTCATCACGCAGGGCCGCAGTGACATCGCGGCCCCGTTCGATCCCGCGCGGCTCGCGGGCTGAGCGCGGCGGAGGCCGCTCCCCGCGGACTCAGTACAGCGTCACCGAGTCGAACGGGCGGTTGAGCTTCGTGCGAGCCCGAGGCAGCACGGCCTGGACCGCCTGCGCGTTGCCGCTCGCGAGCGCGTCCAGCAAGGCCTGGGTCTGCTTGGGCCACGTGCTGCTCGCGCGGGCGCAGCGCACGGCCTCGCTCCAGTCCGAGCTGCCCCCCGCCACGGCGAGGCCCGCCACGCTCTCCGCCGTCTTCAGCGGCTCGCCGATGGCGCGGGCCTGCTCCTCCGCCTTGGCGAACCAGTCGACGGCCTCGGCGGCTCGGCCCTCGTCGAGGAACAGGCGCCCCAGCTCCGCCGCGATGACCTGCCGGTGGAACGCGTCCTGGAGTTGCTCCGCGCCCGCGTAGGCCTCGATGAAGTGCGTCACGGCCGCGTCTCGCTGACCCGCCGCCAGCTCCAGGCCCGCGAGCCGATAGCGGTGGTGCTTGGCGAAGTTGACGCCCCAGTTCTCGCTGATCTTCTCGAAGCGTCGCCACGTGGCGATGGACTCCGGGAACTGCCGCGCCGTCTCCTGGAGATAGCTCGCGTTGGAGATGAGGTTGATCTTCAGGTGCGTGGCGCTCGCGTCGTGCAGGTCGCCCACGCAGCGCATGGCGAGCTTCTCCTCCACCAGCGCCTTGTCCAGCTTGCGCTCGGAGAACCACGTCAGCGCGCACACGTTGCGCAGCCACCCCTCCTGGAGCGCGCGGTCCGCGCCCGTGCAGCCCGCCAGCGCGGCCAGCCCCGCCTCCACTTCCTCGCGTGCATTCGGGAGCTGCCCGAAGCGCTTGGTCAGCGTCAGGGCCCGGAACATCCGCAGCCGCGCCACCATCTCGGGAGGCAGGCGGCACTCCAGCCCGCGCCCGAACGCCGCCATCGCGTCGTCATGCGCGCCCGTGTAGACGTGCACCACGCCCAGGCTGCGCTCCAGGAGCGCCCGCAGCTCGTCGCCGTCGCCCAGGCTGCCCCGGTCAATCTCGATGGCCGGGGTGACGAAGCCCGTGTCCAGCCGGTCCCACGCCTCGGCCACGCCCTGGGGCGAGGCCCCCTCCGCGCCCGTTCCCAGCAGCGCCAGGCCCTGCTCGGCCGCGAGCGTCGCGCCCTCGTAGTTCGAGGTGAAGAAGCAGGCGCGGATGGCCAGGATGGCCGCCGCCACGCGCTCCTCGCGAGACAGCGAGGCGTCCACCACGAGCTGCAGGTAGCGCCCCTCCAGGTCCACCGCGGGCTCCACCAGCCGCGAGGACACCACGCCCAGTCCCTGGGGGCTGGCCGTCCGCATGCGCTCGCACAGCGCACCCAGGTAGGCGCGGCGGCGGGGCTCGAAGCACTCGGCACCGTAGGGGCGACGCACGTTCCAGTCCGTCAGGACCACCGTGCCTTCCAGGCCCTCCAAGCGTCCCCACTCGGCGGCGCGCATCACCGCGCGCAGGCTGACGAGGTCACACTCGCCCGCGCCGTGGATGACCAGGGGCCGACCGCTGGCGCGCAGCGCCGCCACGATGGCCTGCGCCGCGACGGTGAGGATCCAGAACACCTGCTCGGATTCTCGGTGCAGCCGTCGCTCGGAGGGGCTGAGCGCGAGGTCTCCCAGGTCCGGGGCTCCGTCGATGGTGCCGGGGAAGAGCCGATTCCACTCCGCGGGGCGGGCGCGAGCCAGGGCGCGCACGGGCTCCGGCGCGGCGTCCTCACAGGCGCGGAGGATCTTCCTCAGGCCGCCGAACGCCACGGGCAACGCCATGCCCGCGTCCACTTCGATGGCTCGGGAAGGAAGGGAGGACGGACTGCCCCCGGCCACGGACACAGCCAGCGCGCGGCTCACGGGGACACCCACGACGAAAGGGAAGCGGAAAGGAGGGGGAGATCGAAGACGTCGCGCACGGACTGCTCCTCGAAGGCCGGGGTGGGGAGTGCCCCGGCTCGCGCAGTGTCTCATCTCCTGAGGAAATGACGCAAACGAACCCGGTGCCGGCCGCGTCACGCGGTGCGCGGGAGCGCTCGGGCGTGGTGGAGGATGAGCCGCGGCAGCCATCCGTTGAGGGTGCGGCAGCGCCGCAGGGTGGTCGCGTTCATCTCCTTGTACGGCACGCCCCGAGCGCCCCGGCCGAAGTAGTGGAGCACCCACGCGTTCTCCAGGAGCCAGGCGATCTGATCCTCGGACAGGCGCAGCTCGCCCGTGAAGCCGCTCTCCGAGGGCCAGTTGAGTCGGCCCGTGGGCAGCGCCTCCACCGTGAAGCGGCGCGAGTCGATGAGGCGGTTGCACACCGTCTGATCCGTCCAGTGGTCCCACGTGGACTCGGGCACGGCCTTCATGGCCTCCAGCCACGCCGCGGCGAACGCGTCCCCGGGCGGACTGGCGCACACCCCCGCGCAGCGACGCCGCGGGTCCCAGCACTCCTCGCCCACGGTGAAGCGCTCCACCGCGGGGAGCGGGCGCAGGGTGAGGGTGTCGAACGCGTCCAGGTACCACCCGCCATGGCGATACAGCGCGAGCGCCCGCATGCGGCGCGCGGCGATGTCCACCCGCGTCGTCCCCAGCGCCTCGAAGTGCACGGCCAGGTCCTCGAAGAGCACCGAGGGAAGCAAGGGTTGATACAGGGCCAGCGCGGACGCATCGCACCACGCGCGCACGGTCGCCTGCGGATTGTGGGAGATGGCCGAGCGGACGGCCGCGATGGCCGTGGGGCGCAGCGGGCCGCCGTGGAAGCAGAACAGGAGGGAGGGAGTCATGGCGCGGCACCCAGCGAGGCGGAGGCACCCAGCGCCGCCCGTCGATAGTCTTCCCACTCACTCCCCATGAGGGAGCGCAGCACCTCGGAGGAGTGCGGGTGCCAGAAGCGATGGTGGATGCGCTTGGGATCCGCGTTGGCCCCGTGGATGAAGGCCACCAGGATGGAGGTGTCCTCCACCACGCGCAGCCGCCGACGCGGGTCGCTCCAGAGGAAGCGCGCGTCCTCGCCGACGTTGATGTCTGGGAAGGGATTGCGCCGCCAGAACGACTTCTCGTAGCAGAGCGAGTTGCCCGCCACCCAAGGCCGCCGCCCCTCCGGATACACGTACTGCCAAGAGCGATCCGCCAGGGGCTGATGGTAGTAGACGCGGGTGAGGCCGCAGACCTCCGCGCCGCTGCCTTTCAAGCACTCGACCTGACGGGTGAGCCGCCGCGGCGAGGACCAGTCATCGTCGTCCCAGTGCACCACCACGTCGCCCTCGGCGGCCTGGCACGCGAGGTTGCGCTTCGCGCCGATGGTCTGCCGGCGGTCCAGGCGGATGTAGCGCACGCGTGAGTCTTTCGGCACGAGGTCTTCGATGGCGTCATGACCATCGTCGACGATGAGCAGCTCCCGTCGAGGCCAGTCCTGCGCGAGGAATGTCCGCAGGGCCAGCGGCACGAACGCGCGTCGATCATGCGTGGGGAGGATGCACGAGACGAGCGGGCCCTCGGCGGCAACCCTTGGAGGGACCGCGTCGACGCGAGGCTCGGGCGGAGGTGGCGCCGCGGACCGTGCGACCCGCTTCTGGAGCACGACGAGGGTCTCCGCTTGATGCACGCGCGTGAAGCGACCCTCGCGCAGCACCTCGCGCACGAGGCGCTGGACGCCCGGGAAGTAGTCCGCGCAGTCGTGAAACGCGACGAGCCCGCCCTCCACGAGCCAGGGCTCCAAATGGTGGAAGTCCGCCGATGCGCTGGCGTGATCATGCAGCCCATCCACCAGCAAGAGCCCGATGGGCTCGCTCCAAGGTACGGAGGGCGCGTGGGCCACGTGGACCCGCACGCGCGAGTCCAACCCCGCCATCCTGAGGTTTCGCGCCAAGGTGTCCCGCGTGGGCGCCAGGTTCTGGAGCCCACGCTCGCGGTCGCCCACCACGCCGTCTCCTGGGTCAATCGCATGCACCTGCGACGTCGCTCCGAGCGCCTCGGCGACCCGGCCGAGCACCACGGTCGCCTTGCCGCAGTAGCTGCCCACCTCCACGAGGGCGGGTGCGCCGGGCAGCGATTGGATGGCGCGGGCCGCCGCCGCGATGAGCAGGTCCGCCTCCACGTCGGAGAGCCAGCCCTCCATGCGCCGCATCTCCGCCAGGATGGGCCAGGTGAGCAGCAGGCGCGGCGCGGGCTCCGCGGGCACGGCGGGCGCGGTGAGCGTCGCGAGCGGATAGCCCCCGAAGCGATCCCGGACCTGGGCCCGCAGCGGATCATCGTGCTTGCGCGGAATGGGGTGGGCCCAGAAGACGGCCGGATCCGCCAGCGCCGCGTCGAGCTGCGCGCGCGAGTAGCGCACGCGGTACTTCACCACGTCATACCGGCACGGGTTCTGGATGACGGGATACCCAAGGAGCGCGACGAGGGTCGGGAAGAGCACTTCCTCCGTGGCCCAGATGCGCGAGCGGCGCATCGCCTCCTGAAGCTGCGTGTCCGAGTCCCACAGCGCGACCAGGTCCTTGGCCGCCGCGGCGGTGAAGACGGTGGAGGGCCAGAAGGTCCAGTGGACGAACTTCGACTCGCCATCGGGGAACTTGCGCAGCAAGGGGCGCCACAGGTCCAGCTCGCGGCGAGCATTCACGGCGGGCGCGGCGTTGGCGCCCGGGCCCTGGGGCGTCTGGATGTTGCCCAAGAGCCCCGCGCCTGGGTGCTCGGATAGGAAGCGCTCCAGGAACTCCGAGTAGCCCGGCCGCAGCCCGAGCTGATCCGAGTCCACGATGGTCATCGTGTCGAACGGGCCCTGCTGGAGTTCGAAGCGAAAGCAATCGAGCGCGAAGTCGTGGAGCCAGCCCCACTTCATGGGACGCGGGGTGGGGTGGACGACGGCGTTGTACTGCTCCCACGGAAAGTCCTGGAGGAGCGCCGCGTCCTGGCCGCCGTTGTACAGCAGGATGCGCGAGGTCGGATCCAGGTGATGCAGGTTGCTCACCAGGTCGATGACGCACTCGCGTTGCTCATGCACGAGACAGGCGAAGGTATTGCGCAGCATGGGCGTCCTCGCGTGGGGTTGAGACTTCAGTCCAACTCGTCGTGGTCCACCGCGCCGTGCAGGGAGCTCATCGTGAAGATGACGTGCAGCGTCTCGCGCGCGTGGTCGTCATCGGGCGCGAGCATGCTGGTGTGGTCGTCCACCAAGGACTTCAACGTCCCTGGCGGAAAGTCCTCGCGCATGACGAGCCGGAAGGCCTGCGCGGTCTTCCACCGCTCGCGCCAGTGCGGGCCCACGGTGAGCAGGGCCTCGTCGGCCGAGACGGCGATGTCCCGCTCGACCTTGAAGAAGCGCTCCAGGTAGTCGCGCACGGTGGCGAGGGCGGCCTCGCGAGCGGCGGGGCTGCTCGGAGCGGGTGGGGCATCGGGGTCGCGTGTCTCGGGGCTCATTGGCATCACTCCGGATAGGCGGTTTCGACGACGTAGTGACGCTGGGTGGGGTCGGAGAGCACGATGATGACCGCCACGCCACGCAGGTTCTTGGCCTCCACGACGGTCATGTCGGGCATGAGCTTGTAGCCAACGCCGATGTTGTTGGTGAACTTGGCGCGCAGCGGGGAGCTGAGCTTCGTCCCCGCGGCCTTGGACTGGCCGCTGTCGTCATTGAACTGCTCGTCGATGGTGGCCTTGCCCGCCTCCAGCGCGGCGGTGATGGACTGCTCCATCAGGTCGGTCCGGTAGAACCGGGTCGATGTGCGCGTGGGCATTGGCGTCGCGCCCCATCTCTCCAGCGCCCCGACGACGCCCTCGGTATCGTTCTCGCGGATGAGGCGGAGTTTTCGGATGTTTTCCTTCGCTTCGCGGATGAGCGTGTACTGGGTGTTCTGATCCTTCACCCGCTTCTCCAGCTTCTTCTGGTCCGCGGTGGCGGGGCGCGACTCGATGTCGAGCAGGTCCGCGTTCGCCCGGGCGATGGCGTCCTGCGAGCCCTTGATGCGCGCGTCGCGCATCGTCCGGAACTGCTCCAACTGGCGCTGGAAGCGATCCTTGAGCGTCGCGGACGGCACGTCCGGCCCGTGGTTGGCGAGCAGGTGCACTGTGATCGGCGGCGCGCCCGCCTTGATGTTGGGAATCTTGCCGCCCTCGTGCGCCGCGAACCCTCCGGGGGCGAGAGAGAACGAGCCCTTGCTGGCGAGCCGCTCGGAGGGGCCCTTGCCCTTGGGGTTGATCTCCGCTTCGACGTGGAACTTGTTCTCGCCCTCCTGGGCCAGGCTGATGGAGGTGAGTTTGTATTTGGACTTGATGGAGCCCAGCTTGGCGGTGACGCCCTTGGCCGAGGCGCCCTTCTTCTTCATCAGGGCGTCCGCCTCCTGAACGGCGGCGTCCACGTCCTTCTGCTTCTGCTCCATCGTGCGCTTGTCGCCCTTGTCGCCGCCCTTGCCGAAGAGCTTCTTGACCCACTCGAAGGCCTTCTTGAGCCAGCCGAGGACAGCGGCGCGGACCTTGGTCTGCACCTTGGTGATGAACTCGCGAATCTTCGCGGAGATGCCACCCAAGCCAATGAGTCGCGCGAGGAAGCCAATGACAATGGGGATGAGGTTGGCGAGCGCCTGCTCAATCCAATTGGCCGCGCCCCCAATGGCCCCGGTGGCGATGGCGTGGATGGAGTTCACCACGGCTTCAATGAGGGCGAGGATGCGGGAGGCATTCTCGATGACCCACATGACGACGTTGTAGATGGCGATGCAGGCCTGGATGAAGGCGCCCGCCGGGTTGAACATGGAGACGACCTTGGTGACAGCCTGCTTGACGATGGTGTCGATGAGCCAGGTTTGAATGGCGTCGATGACCATGGCCTTGAGGTTGGACAAGTCCTCCTTGAGCTTCTCCCAGAGGGCCTGGGGCCCGCCTTTGATGGTGACGGTGATGTACTCGACGAGCTTCTCGATGAGGGCGACGTTGCGCTCGCCGACGAGCTTCACGGCCTCGCCGCGCATCCACGCGTAGGTGAGGCCGAGGACGTCGAGGACGAGCTTGAGGATGGACCAGACATTCAAGTCGGAGGGGACTTGGATGCCGGCCTCGGCAAGAGAGCCGAAGAGCCACTGCATGAAGCCGCGCTTGAGGTGAGTCCAGATGTTGGCGACGAACTGGTTGAAGCCGAGTTTGATGGCGGCCAGCAGGTTGCCCAAGAAGCCAATCGGGTCCTTGAGGATGAGCATGATGGCGTCAGCGCCCTTGCGCAGGACGCCCATCAGCTTGTCTTTGAATTCGGCGATGATGCGGATGACTTCGGCGATGGCGTCGACGAGGCCCTTGAGGGCGCCCTTGTTCTCGTCCTCGAGCTTCTTGAGTGCGGCGTCGGCCTTGTCGTGGGCCTCCTTGTATTTCTGGGCCAGCTTCTGGGCGAGGTCGTTCTTCTTCGCGTCGATGCCGTTGCGAAGCTCGTCGAAGCGGCTGGCCATCTCCTGCTGGGCCTGGCGCCCGACGGACTGCAAGTCACGAGGGAGGCTGTCCACGTAGGACTTGATGGCGGCCTGGCCCTTGTTGACTTCAGCCTTGGCGTCAGCGAGGCGGGAGTCGACGGTGGAGGAGATGCGGACGGCGAGCGCATCCATCTTCGAGCCGAAGCGGGTGCGAGCGGCGCGGAGGATGACTTTGATTCCCTCGGGGACGTCGCGGAAGAGGTCGGCAATCCAGCGGCCCTTGCCGAGGATGCCGGAGTAGCGGTCGTCCTTGTACTTGTCGATTTCCCGGTTGGCGTAGGACTTCATGTCCGAGAGGGCGGCTTCGGCGCCCAAGTCGAACATGCGCATGACGTCCGTCTCGAGGGAGGAGAGCTTCGTCTCCACCTTGAGCTTCGTCTGCTGGTACAGCTTCTCGATGGTGTCGGTGACTTCCTTGCGGCGCGCCTCGTCCTTCTGCTTGGCGAGCAGCTGGCGCGTTTTGACTTTCGAGTTGCCAGACACCTTCACGGCGGCCATTTGGCCGAGGCTGGACTTGCCGTCGGAGGAGGCCTTGGCGACGGCCTGTCCGAGGGTGGCCTTCTCGCTGGAGGTGTACTTGCCGGGTGCGGCGGTGGCGACCTTCTCGACGTTGGACTTGGCGGAGAGGACGGAGGAGAAGCGCGGGTCATTCGCCTTGGTGAGTTGCTCGGGCGTGAGGTCCGCGTCCTTCATCTGCTGGTTGGCGTCCTGCTTGGGTTGCTGGAGTGCCTGGACTTGAGCGCCGGGGCGGGGCGCGGGCATGGCCTCGCCGGCGGCGACGGGGAGCTGAGCCTCGGCGGGCTCGGCGGGCATGGCCTCGGAGGCGCGGGCGGGGACGGCGCCGGTGTCGGGAGGGGCGCCGGCGGCCTGCTCGGTGGGGCCCGCGGCGGTGTCCTTCTGCTCCTGGACACCTCCGGCGACGGCGCCCTTCACCTGGGCCGTCTCGTTGCCCTTCATGAACTTGTCGGCGTCGTCGAGATTCTTCGGCATCACCTTTTCGATTTCCGCGCGCAGCAGCGCGAGGAAGCCGTTGGGCTCTGCCTTGGGGGCCTCCGCCGACTTCATGGCGTCGACCTGGTTTGCCTGGGCGCCGGCGCTCCGCTCATTCGGCGGAGAGACGGCGGCCTTCTGTGCCTCGGAGGCCTTCTGTGACGCGGGTGGGTGCTTGCGCGTCTTCTTGGCGCTCTTCTCCAACTGCTCGATGACTTTGCGGAACTTGGGGTCCTTCTCCGCGTCACCGCTGACCTTCACCGCCGCGCCGCCCGGAGCGTCCGCGGACGTGGCTCCTCCGCCCGAGCGCGCGGGTGCCCCTCTCGCCCCAGCAGGGGCGGATCCTCGTGCAGCGGCTCGGGCGGGGGCGGCCATTCGCGTCGTCCCTCAGCTCATCCGCGCAACGAGGTCGCGCCAGCGCGACGCAAGGGACAGACGTCTCCGGCCTTGCGGTACTCACGATGCACGCCGGCCTCCAGATGCGCCGAGCCCAGGACCGCGCCTTCCTCCAGGGCCAACAGCGACGCGTGCAGGACGGCGTTGCGAATCTGCCCACCACTCAGATCGCACCGCATGGCCACCTCACGCAGCAGGCCCACCTCCACCGTGTGCGCGGCGGGCAGGTGCATCTGCCAGATGGCCCAACGCTCGGTGGCATCCGGTGCGCGGAAGTCCACCACCACGTCCATGCGCCGCTGGAAGGCCGAGTCGATGGCGTCCGACGCATTCGTCGTGACGAGCAGGATGCCCTCGAAGGACTCGATGCGCTGGAGCAGGTAGTTCGTCTCCAGGTTGGCGTAGCGATCCGTGGATGAGCTGACCTCGGTGCGGCGCGCGAAGAGGGAGTCGCCCTCATCGAACAGCAGCACCACGTCCAACTCCTCCGCGAGCGCGAAGATGCGAGCGAGGTTCTTCTCTGTCTCACCGATGTACTTGTTCACCACGGACGACAGCTCGACGCGGTACACGTCGAGCTGGAGCGCCGAGGCGATGAGCCGCGCCGCCAGGGTCTTCCCCGTCCCGCTGGGCCCCTGGAAGAGGGCGCGCACGCCCGAGGTGAGCTGCCGCGCCAGCGTGTCGCCCACGGTGTGGCCCAGTCGCTCGCGGCTCCGACAGCGGGCTTCCAGGTGTCGCAGCTCGCGCATCGTCTCGTGGCCCACCGCGAGCTGGCCCCAGTCCCCCGTGGACGATAGGCGCACGGCGAGCGTGTCGAGCGCCTGCCGGTTCAGTGCGCGCCCCGCCTCGCGGACGTCCTCGGGAATCACCGCCTCACGTCCGGCCAGCGCGGCCTGGGCGAGCGCGAGCCGGGCCGCCCGACGGATGTTGCCGCGCGTGTAGCGAAAGCGCGCGCCCAGCTCCTCGAGCGAGGGACAAGGTCGGCCCGCCAGCGCGCGTTCCCAGTGTCGTGTGCGCTCGTCCGGGGCGGGCATGTCCACCGACAACGTCAGGGCACGCTCCACGCCCTCGCCACCTACGCCGCCCAGGCGTCCAAGCACCGCGCAGAACGGTCCGTCCAGGCCCGCGAGCCGAGGCACCTCGGCGGCCTCGCCCGGAGCAGGGTCGAGCACGGCCACGGGGAGCGCGTGCAGCAGCGTGGCCAGCGGGCCCACCAGGTGCCAGCGCACGTCATCGCGCGCCTGGGGGCCTTCAATCTCCAGGACGCCTCGACCGAGCGCACTGGCCACGCCGCGCAGGAGCGTGCGTCGACCGTTGTGCCGGGGCCCTCGAATCACCACCGCGCGCACCTCACCCGAGGCGAGCAGCGCGGGCAGACGCTCCAGGGCGTCCATCAAGTCCGCGGGGACGAGGAGCGGTTCGTCTCGTTCCAGCGAGGTCAGCGGGTGGTGCTTCAGCCAGGGCGCCGGAGCCTCGGCGGTCTCTCCGCGCAACGCGTCCCAGATGACGCCCGGCACGTGCAGCGCCCACTCCGAGCGAGGCGCGTCGCGATTGACGACCTCCACGAGCCCCAGCTCCATCAGGCGCCGAAGCGCGGCCCGTGTCTCGCCGCGGTCCTCTTCGGCGCGCCAGCAGGCGTTGAGGAAGCCCAGGGTAGGGCGGTGCAGGGTCGGGGTGCCCTGCATCGCGGCGAAGAAGGCTCCGAAGCGCGCGTCCTCCTCCACCATGCCTGTGGCGAGCAGCAGCGTCAGGGCATCGAACTCCAGGCCCGCGGCCTCGCGCAGCGCGCGCAGGGGCAAGTGCCCCACCACGTCGGATTCCCAGGTGGTGAGGACCTCGGCCCACAAGCGTGGATCGTTGTCCATCTCCGGCGCGTCCATCCCCAGCTCCACCAACTCCTGTCGATAGGCCGAGAGGAACGGGAAGCGCGCGAGCACGGACTCGGCTCCACCGAGCGCGCGCGAGGCCTGGGCCAGCATTCGCGCGGTGGCCGCGAAGAAGTGGAGCTTGAAGTGTTCGAGCGTGTCGGACATGACGCCTCGCTCAGTCGAAATGGAAGGTCAGGTGACGCCCGGCGGCGGGGAGCCAGCCAACGTCACGGTCCAGGCCCGCCACGCGGACCTCCAGGGGCAGCAGCGCGAGCGAGAGCACCACGTCGACATGCGTCGCCGTCAGGTGGATCCGCGCATCCTGCGCGAACACGATTCGCTCCAGCGCTGAGCCGTCTCCCGGAGCAAGGCCGAGCGCCCGCTCCAGTCGCGCGCGGACATAAGGCACCAGCCACGCCAGCCATCGTTCGAGTGGAGTGCTCGCGTCGGGGCCAGGGACAGCGCCGAGTTCGAGCGAAGCGATGTCCGTGAAGCCGTAGGGCGCGAGTTCATGGCGCAGGCGCGACTCAGCCGCGTCGTCGACCAGGGCTGGGACATCCAGCACGAGGAATCCCTGAGGATGGCGCGCGCGCATCCGCCCGCCCGTGATGCTCCAGGTCCAGGGGCGACCGTCCGGTGCTCCAAATGCGCGCAGCCAGGCGGGTGGAATGTGCCACGCCTCGGGAGGCTCGAAGCCCTGTCCAGGGGCTTCCCCAGGTCTGCGTCCCGCGAGCTGCGCCAGCACGGACCACACGGGGTCATTGGGGCGTGTGTCGTTCAACAGCCGCTTGCCCACCAGCGTGACGAAGTCCCAGACCGAGAGGGACAGGCCCTGGAATCGCGGCTGACTGAAGTCGCCATACAGCTCCAGGAAGAGGCCCAGGTTGACGAGATAGAAGAGGCCACCGAGCCCGGTGGAGATGGGCAGCCCCCACGCCCTCGCGGAAGGGGGCTCGAAGTGCTCCGTCGTCGAGGGATGCATTGCGGACGGGACGGCGGCCTGGGGCTGCTCGGTTGGAGTCGGTGCGGTGTTCGCCGTGAGCGCCTCCTCCGTGGGGGTGAGCACCGCGGCAGCGATGCTTCCCTCCGGCGAAGGAGGCGTGAGCGCGGGAGCCCCGAGGCTGTCGCTGACTCGTGGCGCAGCTGCAGGAGGCGGAAGACCGTCCTCGTCCTGAACGAGGAGGTCCGCGGACGCAGGCTCCGCGAGCGTTGGCATCGAGGTATCGGCTTCTCGACCGCGAGCCTCGGTCACCGAAGGAGAGGCATTCAGCGTGGAGTCCGCCCTGGAGGCGGAGGGGTCGCGAGGCGTGGAGACCTTCGGGACCGCCTCGAACGCCTGTGATTCTGGAGGCGGATCCGCTTCAGTCCGAGCAACCTCGTGTGACGGCCGAGAGGGGTGGAGCCATGCCTGCACGGCCTCAACGAAAGGCGTGAGCCTCACCGTGGCTGGAGCCCGCTGGACCATCAGCGAGATCCCCACCCACGCCTGATGCGCGAGCGAAGCCCCGAGGGTCTTCACCTCGGGGACCCAGGTGTCCCAGGGCGAGACGACTCGCGCTGCGGGCCCGGGCGCAGGATGTCCATGTGCGAACGTTGAATCGGCCACCGAGGCTCGGTCCTCGCGCAGCCGCTCGTTCATTGCCGAGGACAACGCCGTGAGGCCATGGACTTCGCAGACTCGCGCGAGCAGCACGCGTGCCTCGTCTTCGCTGAAGAGCGCGGCCACGAGGGGCGTCTCCTGGCGACGGGCCACGTGGATGAGCGCGGCGGGAACGTACTCGGGGCGGCGCAGCCACTCCGCGACCACGCGACGGGCGAGGTCCGCCGCGGGAAACAGGCCGCGCCACCACCAGTTCAGCGAGGCCGTGCCTCGGCAGACATCGCTCGCGAGGCAGGCCAGCAGCTCCGCGCGGTCCAGGAACAGCACGGCTTCGGCGCCCGCGGGCACTGCGCCTCGAGCGGGACGCGCCGCGCTCGCCACCTGGGCGCGCAGGGCTTGCACCAGCGCCTCCTCCCAGGCGGGAGGAGGGCGGACGGTGAGCTGCCTCACTGGCAACATCCCCGGTCGGGGATCCGCCAACCGTCGAATGCAGACGGTCGCCGAGGGAGGCAGCCCGAGAGGGGCGAGGTGGGCGCCGCTCAACAGGCTCTCCAGCCGCAGCTTCGCGGAGAGCGGCTCCAAGTCCGCTCCGCGCAGCTTCAGCCGCCCGATGATCGTCTCGCCCACCCCCGCTCCGTCACGCATCGTCGCGACGACCTCTCCGGCGCGCCACGAACGCGAGGAACAGGAGCCCCGTGACGCCCGAGGCACCCGTGGTGGGCGTCCGGCGGCAGCCACAGTCCGGCACCGGCTTGCCTCCGTCCTGGGCCTCGGGGAACTCCGCGTGAGTGAGCACGTCCACCGACTCACCCTCGGGGATGTCGATGTAGTAGGTGGCCGGCGTCTCCTTGTCCTCGACTCCCGTCGGCAGCGTCGGCACCGGGCGGGTGGGGAGGTCCGGCAAGGGCCGGGTCGGGATGGGCGCTCGGGTGAGGATTGTCCCGGGCCGCTCGACCGGAAGCGTGGCGATGGGGCCCTGCACGGGAGGCGTCACGGCCGCGTGGGGGCCGATGTTCCCGATGTCTGTCTGAACGGGCGGACGGCGCGGGAAGAGCACGAGTCGGTCCGCCACGCCCATGAGGTCCAGGCGGGGCAGGGCACGCACGGGCAGCTCGGGCCGCGTGCTCTTCACTTGGAGCTGCCACTTGCGGTTGAGCACCGCCTCCTCCTCGGGAGGCTTGCCCGGGACGATGGGGGGCGTGGTGTGGTCCACCACGTAGCCGAAGGAGCCCATCGAATCGAGCAGCCGATACGACGTGCCCCGGATGGTCACGGTCTGCCCCGTCTCGCGGTAGCCGTGGAACAGCCAGGTCATCCGAGCGACCCGCTTGGCGGCGTCTCCCTTCTCCCCGTCGGTGTTCAGGACCTTCATGCCCTTCACCGTGTCCAGCCGCAGCCGGGTCACCTTCTTCCCCGGATCCGTGGGAAGGCCGCGCGTCGAGAGCTGCGCGGTGCGCTCGAACACGGACGCGGTGCCGAAGTCCATGTTCCGGTAGGCGGAGCTGTTGATGAAGGTGACGGGGGTGCCGCCCGAGGTCAGGTCCACGAGGATGCATTGATGCGCATGCCCCGTGTAGTCCGCCTGCTCCTGGGCATTGAGGATCCACGACGGAATCTGCAGCGTCTGGGTTCCGCCATTCTTGGCGATGACTCCCGAGGGCGGGCTCGGGTTGTTCGCCACGGGCACGGGCTTCCAGCTCTGATCCGTCTGGAGACCGAAGTTGGCGATCCGGAACGTCGCGCGCACCCCGGACGCGTCCGTGCTCCCGCTGTTGGTGACGACCGCCTGGAACACGTTCTGCCCCGCCACGCCCGGATTCATGATGAGCGTGGGGGAGCTGTTATTGGTCCGGATGTCCGAGGACTTGATGGACAGGCCCGTGCACGTTCCGCCACCGCCCAACGAGAGCGCACCCCAGGTGCTCGTGTTGGGCGTGGACGTATCCAGGAATCCGAGCGGCGGCGGTGTCCCCGTCGGCCAGCGCTCCGACAACACGGAGGCGTCGAGGTTGTTCACGCGCATCACGTTGACGTAGACGCGCGGATTCGTGGCGCCCGCGAGGTTGAGGTTCGCGGTGGGGAGCCGCATCTCCACGAACCACGAGTTGTCGTTGACGCCGGCGACGGCGGTGCTCACCTTCGCGTCCAGCCAGAAAGCCCCCGGTGCGCTGGGGTCCAGCTCGGCGTTCACCTTGTGCATCACCGTGCCCCAGTCCACCACGCCCCCGGTCGCGGTGTCGGACTCGAAGTAGTCGAGCTGCGCGGGGCGCTGGTTGGCCTCCACGCCGTTTCCGTCTTCCACGAGCGGGTAGATGATGAGGCGCCGGTATCGCTTGGGACCCGCTCCGAGGTCGAACGCGAGGACGACGGCGTCCTCCGCGTCGAAGTGCGGATCGTTGTTCACCTCCACGGACAGGAAGGCACTGCCGGCATTGCGCACGGCTTGAAGCACGGCGTGCGGCTTGTCGGTGCCGTTGCTGGCCTCGTAGCGAAACGCGCCGGTCCATCCCTTGTCGGTCGGGACGACGCCATCCACCGTGGGAGGGCCCGGACTGAAGGGAACGCCGCTCGCATCCCGGATGCACATCGCATTGTCATCCGCGCGCGCGGCCGAACTCGCCAGCAGCGTGACGCTCCCCAACGCCAGCGCGGGAAGCCAGCGCGGCACTGCACTCCATCGTGTGTTCATGTGAATCCTCGGTGGGCCCCTCGTCGCCGAGGGGCCTCGGTGTCTTCACGTCGCTACTCGCGCCGGCTCCGGCGGCTCGCCATGAAGCCGAGCACCAGCATTCCCATCAGGCCCACGGTGCTCGCGGAGCCCGTGCGCTTGCACCCGCAGCTGTCGCCAATGGTGCCGCCATGGCCCCCCGTGCCACCGTCGGTGCCTCCGGACGTGCCGCCGTCACGCGACTCGCCGTTGGGCTCCGGGTACTCGGCCCGCGCGGTGATGGCGAGCGTCTTCCCGTCCTCGATGTCCGCCTGGTAGTAGCGCATCGTCGGGGGCAGCTCGCGAGTGCGCGGGTTGAGTGGGATGCCCTTCACGTCGAGCTGCCACTTGGAGGACGGGTTCTCGGTCGTGTCGTTGGGCGACAGCTCGTGACGGATGACGTATCCGAACGAGCCCACCGGCTCGACGACCTCGAAGGACTTCTTCTTGATGGTGATGCCCGCGCCCAGGTGGCGGTACCCGTGGAAGAGCCACGTCGCCTCGGTGCCGCGGGGCTGCCGCGTCCCCTCGCTTTGGTGGAGGGGGGCGAACTCGGAGGCGGCGAGCAGCTCGATGCGGTGCGCCTTCGCCTCGCGCGGCAGCTTGTAGCCCTTGGTGGCGATCTCCGCCGTGCGCTCGAACGTGGACGCGGTCCCGAAGTCCATGTTGCGCCAGGCGCTCCGGTTGATGAACAGCGTGCGCGCGTCGCCCGACTCGACCTCCGCCAGGATGCACTGGTGCGCGTGCGCGCTGTAGTCCGCCTGCTGCGCGGGCGTCAGCGTCCAGTCGCCGGTGCTCAGCATCGCGCTGGAGATGGGCGGGATGGAGCCAGACGGCGTCGGGTTGTTGGCCGCGGGCACCGGCTGCCAGCTCAGTGGCGCGGGCAGTCCGAAGTTGGCGATCTTGAAGGTGGCCTTGATGTCATTGGCCGAGAGGCTCACGCCCGTGTCGCTCTCCGAGTTGTTGTGCAGGTTGACGCGGAAGGAGTTGGGGGCGTTGAGCTTGATGAGGCCCGACGGCGTGTTGTTCGTGGTGATGTCGCTCCAGTCGAAGGACACCCCGCCGCAGCCGCTCGTCCCGAAGGTGCCTGCGCCCCAGTCCGCCGGGGCGGGCGTGGCGTTCTCCAGGTCGACGAAGTTGGTGGGCACCGGCGCGTTGCCCGGCCACTGGAGCGACGGGGTGATCGCAATGAGCGAGTCCACGCGGAACGCGTCCAGGAACATCTTGAAGTCGACGCCCGGTGGGAAGTTGATGCCCGGGGCCGCCGCGCTGGCCGCGATGGGAATCTTCATCTCCACGTTCCAGGTCCGGTGCCCCGCGCCGCCGTCCGTGCTCTTGACCTTCGCGTCCAGCCAGAACGTGCCCGCGACCAGCGAGGCATGCGGGATGGTCGTCCCCGTGCCCCACACGACCTTGCCACTCCCGTCCAGCGTGCCGGACTGCCAGAGCTGGACCTCGCGCAGCCGAGCGTCCGCGGCGGCGCCCGTCCCGGCGAAGAGCGGGAACAGGTGCAGGCGGCGATAGCGGTTCGTCGCTCCGCCCACGTCGAAGGTCAACACCAGCACGTCCTCGTCATCGAACGTGGCGTCGTTGTTCACCTCGAACGAGAGATAGACATTGCTGCCATCCCGGTTGCCCTGGATGACGCCATGGGAGGAACTCGTCCCGTTGCCGAACTCGTAGCGGAACGCGCCCGTCCACCCGAGGTCGCTCGCGATGTCTCCATCAATCGTGGGCGGCCCCGGGACTCCGGGGACGCCCGTGGCGGTGCGGAAGCACAGCTTCTGCGCGGTGGCCGCGTCCGCGCGGGATGCCCCGCCCAGGAACATGGCCAGGGCCGCGGCGGCGAGTGCCCGAATGGTGCTACCAGAATGCTTGTCAATCTGACTCACGATACCGACCCCCCTTGTTTGCCCATGAAGGCATGGGCGTTTCAAACCCTCTTCAGCTTCTGAGACACCTGCCCGAACTTGGACGAGTCCGTCGTGGACACGACGGTCATCGACAGATCCGCCGAGGTTGGCGCCGTGGCCCCTGGCTGCACTGTGACGTAGATGTTGGTGGACCCCGCGGCGGACATGTTGAATTGCCAGACGAGCGGGGTGCTGGGCGAGGCGCTGGACAGCTTCGCGCCCCACAGGTTGGTGCTGTCCGCCGGCAGGCTCAGCGTCACCTGGTACGTGCCCGCCACGGGGATGTCCGCCGCGAAGCGCAAGGTGACCTGGGTGCCCGCCGTCGCCTGGACCTCGTCCGTCGTGGTGTTGAGCGCCGAGGTGGGTGACACCAGCGTGCGCGACAGCGGAATGGTGGGCGTCTGGGACGTGCTGCCCACCGTGAAGCCGAAGTCTCCGGACGAGCCGGTGAACTGCGCGTTGAGCTTGGAGGTCATCACCAGGCGCAGCTTCGCGGTGCCCGTCACGCCCGCCGGCACGGTGGCGCGGACGACGATCTGCTTCACGGTGCCGTTGGGCGCGTCGCCCCGGGCCATGAACAGCTCTCCGTTGGGCAGCGGCGTCCGCTGCGACGTGGTGTCCGTCACCTGTGTCACCCACGTGCCCGTCGAGCCCGTGGGCTGCAGCGTGGCGGCGAGCTTGAAGGTCTCGTCCATGTTGGAGATGACCTTGAGCGTGTAGAAGAAGTCGTAGGTGCCGCCCGCGGTGATGGTTCCACTGGGCGCCTGCGCCATGGTGGTCTGGATGCTGCCATCCGGGACGGTGGGCAGGGCCTGTCCCACCTGCACCGTGGTGGACGCGAACCCTCGCGCGTTGCTCACCGAGAGGCTGACGGGTTTGCCCTCGGGCGGGACGTTGGGGATGGTGGGCAGGTCGAAGATGAGCTGACTGTCGGAGCTGCCGGCCTTGAACGCGGTGACCATCACCGTGTCGATGAGCACCGTGTTGAGGCCCGCGGTGCCGAAGCCTCGGCCGAGCACCCGCATCTCCGTGCCCATGCGGATGAGGCCCGCTGGCAGCACGTCCAGGATGGCCAGCACCGCGATGGACGCCTCCAACTGCGTCAATCGCTGGTCCTGTGCCTTCAGGTAGTCGACGAGGTCGTTGAACAGCGCCGAGGTGATGAGATCGCCCGGCTTGACCTTGGAAGGAAGGGACATGGAAGGGTAGCTCCTCGAGGCTCAGGGACCGGGTTGATCCGCGCTGGGACCGCCAGATGCGTAGTTCGCGTAGCTCCACTTCGACGTGTCGAAGCGCGGGTCACCCCAGTAGGGAATGTGCCCCGTGGCGAAGACGAGATACGGCTGGGGCTTGGGGCCTGACAGGGCCGACAGGGCCTGCTGGTTCTCGCGCACGACGTAGAGCCAGATGAGCTCCTTGCGAGCCAGCTCGATGGGCGGGTACGCGCGCGCGGCGGAGAGCAGCGACGGAAGCCGCGCGCCCTCGATGTTGATGGGCGCTCGCACGGTGAGGCCCTCGAAGAACTTGAGGTAGTCAAAGCCTCGCGTGCCCGTGTAGCCGCCGAGCGGGAGGATTCCCGCCGCGGGCAGGTACATGAAGTGGTCCGTCGCCCTCACGGTGCCTGGATTGACCGCGTCCACGCGCAGCCGCTCGATGTGCTCCTGGAACTGGAGGTACATCGCCTCGGCTTCCACCTCGCGGCGGTCACCGGGGCCGGCCAGCCACGGCAGGGGATGGCCCACGCGCGCCACGCGTCGCCGCGCGGCCCACATGTCGATGAAGCGGATGCCCGTGCCGTCCTTCCAGTGCACGAGGGCGAGCGGCACGTCGCACGGCGTAAGGAAGCGGGGCCGGAGCGCGTCCAGCAGTCCGTAGCCGCCCGTCGGCTCGGAGAAGGGCCACGTGACGACGGATGAAGCATCCGGGTCCGTGGTGCCGAAGCACTGATGGGCCACCAGGTTGCGCAGCGTGAGGGCGCTGGAGGCCAGGGCGCTCGTGAGCGCGGCGTCCTGGTCCAACCGCAGGAGGCGGAAGCACACCCCCGCCACCACCTGCTTGGCATCGCAGCCAGACTGCACGCCGCCCAGGCCGCTCGCGACGGCGCGTCCCTCACGGCCAGAGGCGGGCGCCATCACCAGGACGTAGATGCCCGTGCCGGACACGTAGGTGCTGCCGGGCAGCGAGCAGGCGCCGAAGTCTCCCGAGCCTTCCGGAGCGCTCGCCGCGCCCTCCACCGCGCCTTGGAGGAGCGAGACCTCCACGGGCTGGAGCAACTCCAGGGCCTCGCCGTCGCGAGTGAGGGCCAGGCCTGGCTGCACGGTGACGAGCGGCGTGCTGGGCGAGTTGTCCAGCGACAGGCCCACCTCCAGGCCATACGCCACGCCCTCGCCCAGCGCGCGGCCCAGGCGCTCTTGGGCCGCGTCGCGCGCGGCTTGCTCGCGGCTCAGGTCCTCGGCGGACAGCAGGCGTCCGTTGAAGAAGTTCGTCGAGCGGATGCCGTCCTTCAGGAACGGCGTGTCCAATGCGATGCGCATGGGCTACCTCAGCGTGACCGGCTTGAGGAAGTACTGGCTCACCTCCAGGACGACCTGGAGCTTGGTGAGCGTGGCGGAGGGCACCACGAGGCCCTTGTCGAAGACCTGGAGCGTGAAGCCCTTGTCGTCGAAGGCGACGAGGTACACGGTCGGCGCTTGCACCGCCGCGTTCGCCACCAGCATGGGCTTGACGACGTACTGCCACGTGTCGGGTTTGTTCGAGTAGCCGTTGAAGGTGAACGACACCTTGCCGTCCGCCGCGCCCACCGCGTAGGCCTTCAGCCCGTTGTAGGCGCTCTTGGCGTCACCGGCGGGATCCATCGGCACGGTGCCGGCGGCCACCATCAGGTAGTCCGGGAGCGCCGCGGGTCGGTGCACCGCGGTGGTGTCCCTCACGAGACCCGCGAGCGCCCACTCCTGCATCAGCCGCAGATGCCAGAGGAAGGGTCGGGTCGACTCGTCGATGCCAATGGGCGTGGCGTCCTTCACCTTCCAGTTCGCGCCGCCCAGCTCCTTCACCACCGGCACATCCACCGCGGCCAACAGCACGCAGTCCACGTCCGAGGAGGGGAGGGCATTCACGGGCTGCTGGCACCCTTGCGCCTCGCCCAGCCAGTTGGGGCGCCACAGCGCGCGCAGCTCCGTCGCCCACACGCGCAGCGCCGCCCGGAGGAACGACTCCACGTCCCCGGCGTAGACGCGCAGCGGCGCGGCGGGAGACGTGTCCAGCAGCCAATCGGTCTCCGGACTCAGCGGTGAGGGCTGCACCACGGCGGCGCGCAGCGCGGCGAGGAGGTCCGCCAGCGTGGCGGTGCCTGTCGCGTCGGGGACGACCTCCATGTGGGCGCGCAGCCAGCGCACCAGGTCGCGCACCGCCTGCTCCTCGGTGGGCTCCTCGGGCGGCGTGAGGCGGAACTCCAGCTTGAAGTCATCCGTGCGCCGCGAGGGCGCCATCGAGTCGTCCTCGGTGCGGCACGGCTCGCCGGGCACCGGGACCGAGTCCGTCTCACAATCGCGATACGAGAGCACCACCCAGAGCCGCAGCACGCCGGCCACCACGCGGGCGTCCACCGTCGTGCCTTGGGTGAGCAGCCAGTCATTGAGGGACGCGCATTGCGCAGGCGTCACGCGCACCAGCTGGCCGCGAGGGCTGAGCGCCACGCCAGGCGCCACGCGCACCTCGGGGCCTCGGCTTCCCAGGCCCGTGGTGATGGCGAGTCCCCAGGCGGTGCCGTAGCCCAGCAGATCGCGCGCCAGCCACCTGTCTCGCTCGGACAGGTAGGCGAACTCCTGGGTGAAGTCGTCGACGCCCAGCACCATGCCCAGCACGTAGTTGACGTGCTTCGTCGGGTCGGGCGCGGCGCGCTGCGCAGTGGTGGTACTCGGACCAAAGCCGCTCATTGGATGTCACTCCCCTGAATCGAACGGCGCCCGAGCGAATCCCTCCCCAGGATGTGCCGGTCCACGGCGTCCTGCGGGGGCCTCGGGGCCAGATGACTCTCTGCCAGGTACTCGCGTCCGAGCTGCATCGCGGGCATCAGCTCGGGGGCTCGGCTGCCCAGATTCACCAGCGTGTCCACGCCCAGCCGGGCCTCGCCGACGCGCAACATGGCCCAGTAGAACTTCACGTCGAACACCGTGTGGGCTGGCTTCTCCAGCTCCACCACGCGCAGCGCGCGCTCCAGTTGCTCACGTTGCTCCAGCGCGGCGCCGCCCTCGGGCACGGGCAGCACCACCGTGAAGCGATGCGCCGCCGCGCGCACGGGAAGCACCACGGTCTCGAAGTGGTACCAGTCCACCAGCGCGGCGCCGTCCGCGGGCAGCGTCGTGGGCAACGCGACCTGCGAGAAGTCCGTCGCGTGGCTGGCATGCGCGAGCGCGTAGGCGTCGAACTGCTGGTAGCGACGCGCCAGGAAGTCGCGCCAGCGCGGTGCGTCCGCGTCGGTGGCGGCGGGAACGAAGCCGAGCGAGCGCGCGCTGAAGTTGCGCCACGCCTCGGCCAGCGTCGCGTCCGATGGCGCGCGCAATGGATACGTGTCCGGCAACGATGCCTCGGAGATACCTGCATCCGTCAGGGCGTCGCGGTAGCGCGACACCAGCAGGGCCCGGCCCTGCGCGGGCTCCCAACGCGGCGCGGGCGCGACGACACGCAGGCCTCCGGCAGGCGGCGCGATGGGCGCGATGAAGGGCGTGCGGGCCGCGCGGAATCGCTCGACGATGCGGATGCGCGCGCGGGTGGGGTCCACGTCCTCCGTGAAGAGGGAGGCATCCACGCACGGGTCCAAGGCGAGGCGCAGCGCCATGCGCAGCCCGCGCGCGGTGCCCCGCCACTGGAAGAAGTCCAACGTGTGGCGCAGGAAGAGGCGCCGCCGCGGCTCATCCCAAGCGGGGTCCAGCACCACCGCGAACCATGAGGCCAACCACTCGAGCGCCTCGGGAGGCGCGCCGCGTGCGTCGAAGAGGACCTGGGCCGCGGCGATGCGATCCTCCAGGGGGGTGAGCAAGCCCTCGACGTTCGCGAGGAAGCGCTCCAGGAAGCCGGCGGACTCGGGCTGCTCGCGATAGAGCGCGGGCAGGTAGTTCTCGGCGTAGGAGAAGCGCGGGTACCAGATGCGCAGGGCGAACAGTCGCGGCGTGGTGCCTCCGCCTCCGGTGAGCGTCAGCTCGACCTGGGCATAGCGACCTCGGGCGCGCTGGAAGAGGACCTCGAACGTGCCGCGGTACTCGCCGCGCGCCGCGGGCGCGAAGGGTTGCTCGGAGCCGCTCGCGCGCTTCAGCAGCGCGGGTTCCTCGGAGAAGGGCTGGGCCTCCAGCTCCGCCACGTCATTGGCGGCGCGGCTTCGCACCGTGACCGAGGCGCCGGGAGGAATCGAGGCATCCAGCATCAGCCGGTGCCACACGCACTCGGGCGTACGGCCATCCAGCACGGGCGTGCGGAGCGTGGCGCTCGGCGCGAAGCGGGGCCGCCGTTGCGCCACCAGCGGGATGAAGGTGTCGCCGAAGTCGTAGTAGGCGCTCTGCGCGAAGGCGATGAGCGCCTTGCCTCCGAACAGCCGCATGGGAAGGTACTCAGCCAGGGGCGTGGCCCCGAGCTGCGCGCCCGGTGCGCCGTGCAACTCGAAGGCGAAGGCCTGGTTCCCGTCCCGCGCGCCGACATACAGGCGGTCCGGAGCGCCGCTCTCACCGCGCACGAGCGCCATGTCGTGCGCCACCAGCGGGAAGCTGAAGGCCGGGCTTCCAGGCTGCGCGAGGCTGGCGACCTCCAGCGGTACGGGGACTCCCTCCGGCACGCCGTCGCGGAACACGAGCAGCCGGCTGTCGGTGGGGCCTCGGTCCAGCACCATGACTCGGCCGTCCTGGAGGACCTCCACCGAGATGGGATCTCGCGCGGCATTGGGGCCCGGGGAATTCAGGGCCACGGGCTCGGGGAAGGTCTCGGCGGCGGTGCGGCGCGTGAAGCTCCCGTCGCGCGGTTGGAACGCATCCACCTTCGCGGCGGTGACGACCGTCTCGGCGCCCGTGCGCACCGCGCGCAGCGATGCATCCAGGTACCAGAGCCGCTGATGCTCGCGGTCGAGCACGACGGCGCCCCCGGACGGCGTCGCGGCGAGATCCCACGGGGTGAAGGGCAGACCGGCGGGAGGCGCGGGCCAGAGGTAATGCGTCGGCGGGCCGCCCGAGTGCAGGTCGAACACCAGGATGCCCGCTGGCGCGACGGTGCCCACCACGAGGTAGTGGTGCTCCGTGACGGCGAGTCCGGAGAGAGACAGCGGCGCGAGCGGGGCGGGAGATGCCACCGGACCGAACTCGCCTCCGCGGGTCTCGCTCGCGGCATCGAGCGGCACGGGCCAGAAGTCGCTCGTGAGCCGAGAGCCGCTGGACAGGACCTTCACGGTGCGACCATCGCGGTCAACCCAATAGAAGTTCCCGTACCGGTCGCGCGCGCCGCCCCGTCGATCCTCCAGCGCGGGTTGCCGGTCACCCGTACCCGAGACAAACGCATACAGCTCCGCGCGGAGGGCCACCTCGGAGCGCACCGTGTCCCAGGACAGGTCCACGGGCGTCGCGGGCGAGCCCTCCCAGGATTGCCCCAGTGGCTGGCCGTCGCTCGTGCAGCGACTCCAGTCGTCGCGGCCCAGCAGCAGGTGGAAGCGCGTGCCGTTGGCGTCCATGGCTACCGGCACTCCTCGGGAACGACAGGGACGGAGACGAACGGACGCTGGGGCCCGCTGGCCACCGGCCCCGTGCCGCGCAGCGCATCGAGCGAGGGCGCATCCCCCACGGCCACGGACAGCCCCGCGAGCCGAGGGAGCTGCAGGCCCCGCAGCGGCACATTGTCCTGCTCCGCGCCCGTGGCGAGTCCGAGCCGCACTCCGCGTACCCACGCAACGCCCGGAACGCGGCTGCACACGGCGGACAACTCGAGCGCGACCACCGTCTTGCGCAGAGGCCAGCCGCGGTTGGCCGGCGCATCGAGCAGGTCGGTGCCCTCCGGCGGCAGGGGCGAGAGGAACTCCTCCAGCGCCGCGCGCACCGCCTCCGTCACCACCGCCTGGGACACGCCCGCCACCAGGTCCACGCCCACCGTCACCCAGACGGGCTGGTACTGCGGCCGGCGCACGAAGACCTCGGTCGTCACCAGCCGACGCGGGGCGATCCAACAGGCGATGGCATCCAGGAAGCTGTCGGGTCCGGCCGAGTCCGAGGGGTCCGGCGCGTTTCGCGGGATGGCCAGCAGCGTGACCGCGCCCGGAGCATCGCCCGGCTCGTTGGGGGAGAGGGCGGGGTGGAACGCGGGGAGCACCTCCACGCGCCCCACGGCGACGCCGGGGGTGCGCAGCACGAGCGTCTCGAAGTCGCGCGCCGTCACCAGCCGGTCCCGATGCTGCAGGTAACGGGCGATGTGCTTCTCACCCTGGCGGGCGTCCTCGGCGTCCGCGCCGCCCCAGGTGGCCAGCGGGTTCTCCACGCTCATGCCAGGGGGCAGCGAAGGCCCGCTCGCGATGGCGCCCGGCCCCACGTTGCCGGCGCGCCCCACGCCGTGGTCGTAGCTGGCGCGCAGCGTGGATCCGAGGGGCGGCCGTGCGCCGTGCGCGCCATCTCCGAAGCGCAGCTCGCCGGACTCCGAGTCCACCGTGAACACCTTGGCGGGCGCCGTGCTCGCGGCCCACGAACCCGGGGGCATGCGAGGGTCGGGCACCGCGACCTCCGGGCCCGCGCTCATCAAGTCATCGGTCTCGGTCCACTCCGTCTCCACGTCGTTGACGGAGACCGTGAGGCGCACCGAGCCGGGCACCACGGGCACGCGTGCGAGCTTGACGCTCTGGTCCGGCTCGCCCGTCCCCAGCGGCAGCACCTCTCCCGTCACTTGCTCGCACTGGCGGACGGGCGCGGCGTTGAGGCCCACCCAGAGCAGCCGGGTGGCGGTCGGCGCTGAGCTGGTGATGCGCAGCCAGGTGAGCACGCGGCCTGCTTGCTCCTCGTTGTCGAGCGCGGGCGGGAAGTCCCGCGTCCCCGCCTCCAGCGGGTCGAGGTTCGACCACAGCCGCAGCTCCTCCTCGGTCGCGGGCAAAGCGATGTCCACCACCGTGGGCGAGGAGGGAACCTCGACGGTCGTGAGCGTGCGCCAGCTCGCGTTGCGCAGCGCCGGATCCTCGGGCAGCACGCCGCTGGGCGGCAGCCGAGGCACCTGGAACTGGAGCACCGCCGAGCCCGTGGGCGTGGCGCGCTCCCCCGGCGGAAGTGAGCGCCCATTCGAGGTCTCCGCGGGGACGATCCCGAGCGTCAGGACGCGGCCTCGCAGCGCCTCACGCGCGTGGGTTATCGCGTCGGGCAGGCGCCTGTCCGCGGGCCGCAGCAGCAGCGCGACCCACAGGGCCTGGTCCACCGCGTCCGCGCCGAGGTCCAGCGCCTCGGTGCCGCGCGGAGAGAAGGGCGTCGTCGTGTAGAACTGGAGGCTGGTCAGCGGCGCGGGCGGTGGCTGCGTGACGGTGAAGGACGCATAGAGCTGCTGGTAGTACTCCTTCACGCGCGCCTCGGGCGTGACCGCCTTCTTGTAGAAGAAGGCCGCCTCCACCGGCAGCACGTCGAGTCCGCGCTCGGTGCGGAAGGGGACTTGGCCCGCTCGCACTTCCACGCCATCGCTCAGGGTGAGCGTCTGCGGCGCGCCACCGCGCTCGTTGCGCAGCACGACCATGCCCCGCGCGGACGCGGCGGGCTGGAGAGGCATCCCCAGGAGCTGGAGGAACTTGAGCCGGTTGCGCTCCGGTATCTGGTTGGCGCGGTACAGCAAGCTCTCCGTGAGGAAGGCGAAGAGCTCCAGCAGCGTCACGCCCGGGTCGGACTTGTTGAAGTTGGTCCACTCGGGGTTGTGCAGCGGGATGCGCGCA
The DNA here is from genome assembly GCA_016458225.1 of Myxococcaceae bacterium JPH2. Taxonomy (NCBI): domain Bacteria; kingdom Pseudomonadati; phylum Myxococcota; class Myxococcia; order Myxococcales; family Myxococcaceae; species Myxococcaceae bacterium JPH2. The sequence goes on from JAEMGR010000018.1 coordinate 40,115, forward strand.
AGCGCCTCATCCAGCAGCTGCTGGTACGTGCGGTCGTCAATCGTGGGGAGGGTCAGTGGCACGGTGTCTTATCCCGCGAGCGTGACGCCCAGGTTGATGCGCTCTTTCGCCCCCGTGGCGACGAGCTTGTAGGTGATGGTGGCGATGGCGCTCCGCGCGTCCGCTGGGTCCTGCTCCACCGTCACGGAGTCCACCGCGATGCGCGGCTCCCACCGAGCGAGGGCGCGGCTGATGCGCTCGGCGAGCTGATGCCGCGTCGTCACCGTGTTCGGCTCGAACAGCGATTGCGCCAGGCTCCCACCGAACTCCGGCAACAGCATGCGCTCACGCTGCTGCGTTCCCAGGATGACCTGGATGGACTCGCGCACGTTGCGCTCGCCCTCGGACCATTGGATGCGTCCATCCGGCCCCACCCGAGGAGGAAAGCTGATGCCACGCCCGAGCAACTTTCCGGTGTCCATGCGGCTAGCCCTCCTTCACCTTCGGCAGGCAAATCTTCAGGAAGGGCATCCACCAGAAGATGATGTTGAGCAGGCTGAAGAAGATCATCAGCACGATGAACGCGCACAGCGTGATGATGGGAATGGAGAACATGCACAGCTCTCCCAGGTTGAACGACGTGCCGGCATCCAGCTCTCCGTCCATCGTCTTCTTCAGGTCCTGCACGCGAGACATCTGCTTGCGCAGCCCCTTGGACAACGCGAAGCCGACGTTCTTCTTGAATTTGCGCAGCCCCCGGATGCTCGTATCGACTGGCAACACGATGCGTACCGGCCGCCCCGGTGCATCCGGGTCGAAGAACGGCGCCAGCCGGAAGTCTTCTGTCGGGGGGCTCACCACGGGCGGACACAGCGGACCGCACGCGGGCCGCAGGTACACGCAGCGCAGCACGTAGTGCGTCTCGCCTGGATCCTGGAGTTTCGCCACCGCCACGGGCTCCGACGGCAGCGTGTACGTCCCGGTCACCACCGCCGCGAGCAACGCGGCCCGCAGGGTGTCAGGTGACACGCCGCTTGCGCGCAGGTTGAAGTCGAGCCCCGCGGTCTCACCGCGCCCGAGCTGCGCGCGGTGCTCCCAAGCCCACGTGAGCGCGGCGCGCCACGTCGTGGCCGAGCCCGGGACAATGGGCTGGTTGGCCAGCAGCAGGTACAGGTCCGAGCAGGCGCCGCCCGGGTTGGTGCCCCCCGGCAGCGCGGTCCAGAAGGCCGGCATGCGCGTGGCCAGCAGCGTGGCGAAGTCGAGCAGGAGGAACCGGGAGACCTCCTGCTGCGCGGCGGTCTGCTCGTCGCGCTCGGCCTGGGACGTGCCGCCCGGCAGGTCCTTCCAGCGCTTGAGCTGTTCGTACGTCCCAGCCACCTTCGCTTCGGCCTCGTCCTTCAGGGCCACTTGCGGGTCCGCGGGCTGGAAGGACTCCGCCGCCTCGAAGGTGGCCTGGCTGGAGGTGGGGATGAGCCCGACGAGCATGCGTCGGCGCTTTCCCTCCACCGCGAAGTTCACCGGGAAGAGCGGAAGCTGCTCCTCACCCGCCGCGAGCCGCGAGGCTTGATCGGATGCCAGGGGCTGCCAGATGCGGAGCTTCTTTCGCGGGTCCTTCGTGTCCGGGACCCACGCCTCCTCGATGCCCCCTGCGCCGCGCCGGCGCAGCACGAAGGCGGCCTTGTCGCCGTGCGCGGTGTCCACCACGTGGTCTGGGAGCCCCGGCAGGCGGCACACGAGGCTGGCGGCGACCAGATAGAACCGCCCGTGCGCCGGCTGGTAGAGCTTGAGCGGTGTTGTCGGCGGATCATCCGGCTCGCCGGGGTAGCGCTCTCGGTGGCTCTCGTACTTCGCCACCATGTCGCGCAGGTCCGGTCGCGCTTCGGCCTGGAGCCGCTCGGACAGCTCCTCCATGAACCGGTCCGAGTCGAACTGGAGGAGCCCGGGCGCCTGCATGCGCGAGGCGTCGTCTCCGGCGCTGGCCCAGAGCGGCGTTGCGGTCACCCACTGGACCGGATGGGGCAGGGTCGTGGCCATCACCACACGTTCCCCGCGCCCGGCGTGTACGAGGCGCTGACCACGCTGTTGGTGATGACGGTGTCGGCCTGCACCACGCCGCTGAAGCGAGACATGCCCGCGTTGACGGTGAGCTGGCTGGCCGAGATCTCCGCCATGCTCGCGTTGACCGTCACCTTCGCTGACGACGTCACGGTGATGCCGCTCGCCTCCAGCTTGATCGAGTTGCCGTTGCTGTCCTTCACCTCCACGGAGCCGGGCCCGTCCTTCAGCGTCATCGTCTGACCGCCCGGGGTCGTGAGCGTGAGGGTCTCCTGGCCGTCCGTATCGTCCAGGGTGATGACCACGCCGTTGCGCGAGTGGATGACCTTGCGGGCGTTCTTGCCCCCAGCGTCCATGGCCTCGGGCGGATGGTCCTTGCCATTCCACAGCGCGCCCACCACGTACGGCCGGCGCGGATCTCCCGCCTCGAAGCCCACCAGCACTTCGTCTCCCACGTCCGGGACGAACCAGGTGCCGCGCCCCGGTCCCGCCATCAGCGTGGCCAGCCGCGCCCAGGCCGTGTACTGCTCACCGCCCGAATCTGGCGACCAGGGCAGCATCACCTTCACGCGCCCCATGTTGCTCGGGTCCTTGAGGTCCACGACCTTCGCCGGATAGAGGCCGAAGAAGCGGCCCCCCAGTCCGTGGGCGCCGCGTGAGTCCGCCACCTGCTCCCAGGGCGAGTGCTCCGTCATGACGGCCTCCCCAGTCCCGGTCGCTCGGCGACGAAGTCGGTGCGCAGCCCCTTGGCACCGTCGAACACGTGCTTCACGTCGACGAGCGTGTACGTCCCCGTGAAGAGAGGCCCCACGCCCGACAGCTCCACCCGTCCCCCCACGCGCAGCTTCGCGTCCGTCTGCGCGGTGCCTCGCGCCACCACGAAGCGTCGAGCCATCTGTCGGAAGCAGGCCTCGGCCTGGGCCTTCGCCTCGTCGCTGTTCTGCGGCACGGTGTGCACCACCGACTCCTTGCGCTCGGCCAGCTTCGCGGCGAGGAGGCTCGCGCCGCTCTCGTCCGAGCCCAGCTCGGCGCCCAGGACGGACGGCCCCGCCTCGTGGGTGAGGGCGTCCTTGGCGTGCACGTCCCAGCCGCTCACCTTCACGGCCGAGCGCTGCGTCGCCAGGTCTGCGGTCACCACCACCTCGCGCAGCTCGTTGCCCATTCCCAGCTTGAGCGCCTGGCCTTGGGGCCGGGCGGCGCGGTGCTTCGCATGCAGCGTGCGCCCCTCCATCCACAGCTCCGCGTCCACGGCCCGGCAGCGCTCGCGGAGGAAGGCGAGGTCGCTCTGATTCACCTGCGCGAGGACCGCGTGGGTGGGGCCGCGCACCTGGACGTCCGGCGTGAGGCCGTGCTTTCCCGCGAGCCGCTCGATGACTTGCTTGTCCGTCACGTCCACGTACGTCGCGGTGCGCCGGGTCATCCGCAGGTCCTGGAAGCGATCCTCCGCGAGCACGGTGATGGCGGGCGGCGCGCTCTCCAGGAAGAGTCCCTCCAGCGCGGTGATGCGCCCCTCGAAGAGGACATCGGTGCCCAGCCACACGGAGAAGGTCTTCCCGAAGTCCAGCAGCTTCCGGTCGAAGTAGAGGAAGCCCGTGCTGCCGTCCTTGGGGCCGAGGTTCCCGAACGTCGCCTCGCAGCGATAGAGCCCGTCGGTGGACTCCTCCACGCTCAGCTCCAGCAGCGCGGACGCGAGCGGTCCTTGCTCCTGTCCGTCCACCTTGAAGGTGGGCCGGGCGATGCGCAGTCGCGTGTCGTTTCCGTCGGCCATGGGTGGAGGGGCTCGGGGTCAGTGCGCGCGGACGCGCTCGGCGCGGGCGTGGTGGCGGGCCAGCGAGCGGGACAGCTCGGTGGCGTGCTGGGTGCGAGACTTCTCGGGTGACGCGGGGGCGCTCGCGCCGGTGTTCGCCGGAGTGGGAGCGGGCTCGGGAGTGACCTCCATCTCGTTGATGACCAGGGCCATGGTGTGTGTCTCCGCTAGCGCTTCACGCCGACGCTCGCGCCGGCCTGCAAGTCGATGAGCTGCCCGGGAGCCAGTCGCCGGGGGTTCTCGATGCCGTTGGCGCTGGCGATGGCGCGCCAGTCGGCGCCCTTGCCTTGGCTCGCGGCCATGCCTTGCAAGGTCGAGCCCTGGGTCGCGGACGTCATGGGCGCGGTGCCTGGGGCCTGGCCGCTCGGCCCACGGGGCGCGCTGGGCGGTGGCGAGTCCGTGGGGCGAAACACGAAGGCGGTGATCTTCTGCTGCGTGAGCCCGAAGGAGACGCTCGCGCGCAGGGGCTTGCCCTCGGGCGAGAAGAACTCCAGCGACTCCTCCATCGACTCCATGATTCCGTCGAACTGGAAGCTGCCCCACACGAAGCGAACGGCGGGCGGAACGAACTTGTCGCCGTCCTTCTTGGGCGTGATGAAGAAGGCGACCTTCTTGGTGAGCTGCCGCACGTCGTCCACGGCGCCGGACTGGCCCTCGGCTTGTCCGGACACGTCGAACCAGAGCTGCACCGCCAGCTTCGTGGTGCCGGCCCCCACGAACTGGCGCGCGGGCGTGCCACGCTGGTCGCCGCCGCCCGAGGGCGTCTGCACCTGATTGGCGAAGCTGACCTTCAGCGTCTCGGGGTTGAACTGGACCGTCGCCCAGGTGTCGTTCTCAATCTCATTCTCGAAGTTGGCGTCGAGCTGTCGCAGCTCGGCCTTGGCCAGGGGCGTGGGCTCGGCCATCACGCACCTCCCTGGGACAGTCGCTTGCGCGTCAGCGACTCATAGGCGAGCTGGAGTTCCTCGATGGCCACCATGCCGTCCTTGGCGTTGAGCGGCGGCGCCTTGAGCTTCACGGGCAGGCAGCGCGAGAGGACGAACCGCGCGCGCTCGGTCTGCGCGCGACCGGGGGCGAAGACGACGACCTCCGCGTTGGCTCGCAGTCGCGGCCGGCGCTGCATCTCCTCGAACCAGTCCCACAGGTCGAAGCTGGCGGTCATGCCGCGCTTGAGCGTGAGCTGTCCGAAGTTGAGCGCGCCCGTCAGGCGAATCTGCCGGCCGTTGTTGCCACCCTCGCGGATGGTCTTCACGTCCATCGACATCTCCAGGCCATCGCACTCGGAGAACGCCGCGCTGCAGGCCTTGGGCACCACGTCGGGAATCTCGATCTCCACCGCGAACGCGAAGGCGGTGAAGGGCGCGATGACGGTCTCGTCCTGCGGGGTGGCCATGGCTATCGCGCCTCCGTGACGAGCCCGCGGTCGCCACTCTGGACGAGCCGCACATTGAGGAAGGTGAGCGGCTGGGACGGCGCCACCTTGATTTCCACGAAGAAGCGCCCCTGCTCCGTCTGGGCCGCGGTGTTGAGCGCGTCGCCCGTCACCACCTGGAAGGCACCCTCGCGCGTGGTTCCCGCGAAGGCCCCCCGGATGAACAAGTCGCCCAGCAGTGCCTCGAAGCCGCGCTGCACCAGTCGGTGGAAGCTGGCGTCGTTGGGCTCGAAGACATACGCCGCGCCCAGCTTGAGCGCCGCGCGGCGCAGCAGGCTGAGCAGCCGGCGGACATGAATGGGCCGCACGTCCGAGTCCACGGCGAGCGTGTCCGCGCCGAGCGTGAGGAAGGCCCGAGGCTCCTGTCGCACGGTGTTCACCTGGGCGTCCTGAAGGTCCAACCACCGCTCGCGAGCCAGGAGCGGCGTGAGCGCGACCACCGCGCGCCATGGCTCGTTGGCCGGAGCCACCCAGGCGCCGCGCTCCAGGGAGCGCCGCGCGAGGACTCCGCTCGCCGCGCCATCGGGAGGCATGCGCAGCGGAACGTCGGGGCGCTGCTCCTCGGAGACGAACGTCCACGGGTGATAGAGCGCGCCGTAGCTGAGCGCGTTCTCCTCCGCGAAGCCCAGCGCTGGAACGCCCTCGGACGCACCGGCCATGGGCGACTGCAGCAGCCCCGCGTGCGCGATGACGTCGTCTTCTCGGTAGTGCGCTGACACGCTCAGCACGGCCAGGATGTCGCCGCGGGCGCAGGCCATGCGCAGCAGGGCTCGCTGCACCGCCAGCAGCGGCTCGGCGGAGTAGGAGGCCACCGGTTCCAGCCGCCAGTGCACGGCGGGGGCGACGGAGACGAGGACGCCGGGCGCATACGGGCCGGGAGTGCCCGAGCGCTCCGCGTGCACGCGGTAGTACCAGCTCCCAGGGGTACGGCCATGGAGCGTCCGCGCCAGCTCCACGCCGCGATACAGCTCGGCCGCGTCGCGGAAGTCGGGGCGCGTGGCCTCCTCGAGGACGTAGGTGATGTCCGGTCCCGCGACGGCATTCCACTGCACGGTGAAGGACTGTCCGACCTCGGGAGCGGAGGGCTCGGCGAGCAGGGCCGTGGGGGCGGGCGGAGCCATGCGCGCGCAGTCGAGGAAGGCCCCCCAGGCCGGCTGGGGAGGCGTGACGCCGGGCTGCGCGGGCGGGTAGGTGGCCACGGGCTCGCGCACCCAGGGGCGGTGCACTAGGTCGGGCACGGCGACGAGCGTGACGTCCGTGCGCCACAGCAGGGAATGGATGCCCCGGGGCGCGCGCGGCTGGCTGGCCTGGTAGCGCATGAACGAGGCCTGCGCCATCAGCGTGTCCGTGCCCAGCTCTCGCAGGTCGGGGTCCAGGAACAGCTCCGAGCCGAAGTCATCCAGCCCATCGCGGACCAAGGCGTCAGCTGGAGGGGGCACGCATCCGAGCCAGCCGCCAGGCACGTCCGTCATCCCCAGCGGGAACGAGAAGGCCTCACCCTCCGGGCCAGGACCCGCGAGGGGAAAGCGAGACACGGGGATGCCCTGGCGCCAGTCGCCCGGCAGCCGCACCTCGGGGAGTCGCCCCGGGAGGGACTCGGGCTCCTCGTCCCAGGCCCGGCGAACGTCGGTGGGCAGGGAACCCCAGTGCCGAGGATGCGCGGGGCACAGGCCCAGCAAGTCCAGACGCGCCGGCTGCTCATCGCCACGCCGCGTCCACAGGCTGAGCGTCAGGCGCTCGCAGAAAACAGGGGTGGACGAGACATCCAGGGGCGGAGCGGTGAGCACGCGCGACGCCACGCCCGACACCTGGACCGCGTGGGGGCACTGGCCGAGCACCCGCGACTCCACCATCAGCCAGTGCTCACCCGTGCCCGCGGCGTCCACGCGCAGCACCGCGCCCGGCTCCGGCGCCAACTCGGGCGACGTGTCCAAGGTGAGCGTCAGCGTTCGACGTTCCGAGGCCGCGCCCGGGTCATCCACCTGAAGCACGGGAATCGTCACGGCTTGTCCGTCGCCGCGCGTCCATTGCGCCGAGAGGGGAAGGGCACCCAGGCCCACGCCCGTCTGGAGCCAGCGCGCGCGGGGACTGCGCACGCGCAGCGTCACCCGGCGCGGAGCGAGCCCGGGCATGAGCAGCGTCTGTGTCGCGTCGATCGACTCGGCGGTATCAACGGGGACGAGCAGCGCCAGCGAGCCGTCGCCGAAGGTGAGGCGGAGCAGATCGCCTTGCGCCACGCCACCGGGGACCGTCACCTCCAGCACGACGTCCGTCCCCACGGCGGACCACGTGCCCAGTTCGAGCAGCTCGCGCGTGAGGCTGGTGGCCACGCTCACGTCGTCGGACCAGCTCCCCTCGGAGCGCGCGCGAGCCACGGCCGCCGTCACCTTGCCGGACTCGGAGCAGCGCACCAGTCCCGGTACGGGGAACGTGTTCGACTTCGCCCCGTTCCCGGCCACGCGCACCACCCAGCAACGCCGACCTCCATTGCGGAAGAAGGCCCGCACCGCCGAGGCGAGGTGGGCCACCACCACCTCGCCCGTCGCGGGGTCCCTCGCCAGCGCGGGGGCCTCGCCGAACACGGCCTCGAAGTCCGCCGGGTCCTCCACGGCCACGGGCACGTGGAGCGGTCCGGAGGCGGCGAAGCCCACGAAGGCCGCCACGTCCATGCGGGGCAGCACCTCCTCGACGGGAGGTGCCTGCACCTCGAAGCGGATGCCGGGGAGGCGTCTGGCGGCCGGGCGACTCACGTCACTCCATCTCCAGGCGCTCGTAGGCGAGGGTCAGCTCTTCCATCGCCACGTCCGTGCCCTTCGCGTTGAAGGGACCGCTCACGTGCTTGACGATGCGCGCACGCAAGAGCTTCCACGTCTGCACCACCGCGGTGTGGTCCTCGTTCTGGAGCTGGATGGTGACGGTGCGCAGCGCGTTGGGATCGCCGTTGCGGAGCTGATCCAACCACCGGTACAGGCTGAGCGAACCAATCACCCCGCGCTTCATGGTGACGTCCGTCGCCTTGTTCAGACCGGTGATTTTCCGGACGCTGTTCTCCTTCTCGTTGCCGTTGCGGTACTCCGCCACGGTGACTTCCATGCCCACGTTGCTGATTTCCTGGAACCCGGCATCCGCTCCGTCCGTGTTGCCGGTTCCCAGGTCGACCAGGAAGTTGAACTGCACATAAGGGCGCTCTCGTTGGACAGCCATTGCTCAGTCCTCCCGGGTTACTTCCGGTCTCCGGTCCACTGCCCGATGCGGAAGATGACGAACTCGGCCGGACGCAGCGGCGCCACGCCGATGAGGCAGACCAGCCGACCGTTATCCAGGTCGTTCTGGGTCATGGTGCTGCGGTCGCACTTCACGAAGTACGCCTTGTCCGGCTTGTCTCCGAGCAACGCGCCCGTCTGCCATTCATTGAGCAGGAAGTCCTCGATGGTGCGCCGCACGCTCGCCCAGAGCTGATCGCCATTGGGCTCGAACACCGCCCACTGCGTCCCCTTGTCGATGGACCGCTCCAGGTAGGCGAAGTAGCGGCGCAGGTTCACGTACTTCCACTCGGGATCCGAGCTCACGGTGCGCGCGCCCCAGAGCCGGTAGCCGCGCCCCTCGAAGTAGCGGAAGGCGTTGATGCCCTCGGGGTTGAGCACCTCCTGCTGCGACTTGCTCAGGTTGGACTCGAAGCCGAGCGCCAGGTTCACCACCTCGTTGGCGGGGGCCTTGTACACAGCGCGGTTGACGTCGTTGCGCGCGTAGATGCCCGCCACGAAGCCGCTCGGCGGCAGGAAGATGGGCTGCCGCGTCACCGGATCCAACACCTTCACCCAGGGGTAGTAGAGCGCCCCGTAGCTGGAGTCGATCTTCGCGCGCTGGGCGCGCACCTGGCCCAGCGTCTGTCCATTGCCGCTGTCGAGCACCGCGATGCGGTACTTCATCCGCTGGCAGTGGCTGATGAGCGCGTTGAGCACCGTGGCCGAGTGGATGCCGTAGCCGTTCTCGTAGCCGAAGGTGGAGCCGGGCGCGGCGACGATGGAGATGTCCTCCAGGTCCTCGAACTGCACGAGGCCCGTCTTGCGCGTGGTGTTGGGGACCTGCCGGCCCAGGTAGTCATCGCCCTGGGGTCGCTCTCCGTCCACGCCGCCCTTGAGCAGCACCTCCAGCGAGCGCTGGGACTCGGGTGAGTCGGGATCGTCCAGCGCCAGCTCCAGCGCGGGGCTCATGACCGGGCTGGCGAGGCTCGCGTCGAGGAACGCCTGGAGGACCTCCAGGCCCGTCTTGAGCTGCTGCGTGGCGATGATGATTGGCACGTCGCGGTTCTTCGCGGGCTGGGTCGCATCGATGAGGAAGCGGTCGGTGAGCGAGTCCGCCGAGCCGTTGCGCGCATGCGAGGGATCCAGCGCCAGGCCGTCCCACACCTGCGAGGCTGCGGGCTCATCCGTGGGGATGGCCGTCACCGTCAGGGTGAGGACGCGCAGCTCGTAGCCCTCGTCCTGGGTCAGGCTGGACAGGGCAATGGGCGAGCCGGGGCCTCCGGTGAAGGTCCAGTCCTGGGCGTCCTCGCTCCAGGTCGCCAGATAGAACTCTCCGGCGCCCACGGGGCTGGCCAGCGGCGACTTGGTGTCGCGCAGCAGCACCACGTCCTTCTCCAGGAGGGCGCCCACCTTCGGCGTGGTGCCCTCGAAGGACAGGACGTTCTGGCCCAGTCGCAGCGAGAAGCGCACGCGCAGGTTGCCCGCCGAGCCCGGATAGCGCGCGGTGAGCAGCAGCGTCTTCTTCTTGTTCGTCGCGCCGGGTTCCAGCAGCGCTCGCGCGTGCCCGTCGTTGTAGCTGCTCTGGACGGAGCCCGTGGTGATGTCGATGGTCGCGTCGATGCCGTTGTACGTCGTGTCATCGAGCTGGCGGAATACGCGGCCCACGTACAGGCGCTTGCCCCCCTCCTCGAAGAAGGCGCGCACCGCGTGCCACGTGTAGTTGTGGAGCGTGCCCGCCTTCTTGAAGTCGAGCTGGCGGCGGTTGCCATAGACGCGCTCGAACTCCACCACGCTGGTGATGAGGTCCGGCTCCAGGTCCACGGGCCCGTAGCGCGCGGGTCCCACGAAGCCGGTGGTGGTCGTGCTCACGCCCTCGATGGACTTGGCACGGAACGAGGTCTCTTCGACGAATACGCCGGGAGCAAGATATTCGGGCATCGGTCTTTCCTAGGGAGGTGAACCCGTGGGCGTGATCCACAGCCGGGAACGCGGTGCGCCCTGGGTCTTCAGGACGAGCTCCTGGCCGTATCGCAGCGTGGGCTCGAGCAGCTCGAGCGAGGTGCCCGTATCCGGCCAGACCCACGAGGATGGTTGGGACAGGGTGACGCGCAGGTCAGGACGCGCGGGCACGGGCGAGCGCCGCGCGTAGTGGATTCGCACCGCCAGCGCCCACGATTGTTCGAGCAACGGCGGACCCGAGGGCAGCGTCGACGCATCCGCGAACGAGCCCGGGGGCAGGTCCACGGGAGCGGGGTACTGGAAGAAGAGGGCGAGACGCCCCTGGGCATCCGTCACCCCGCGAGAGGCCGAGCCTCCCTCCGGAGTCACCTCCACGCGCGCCCAGGCCGCGGGCGCTTGGGCCTGCGTGTCCCAGAGTTCGGCGCGGAGCACGGCCAGCGGTGTGCCGGTGACACGCGCGGGCGCGGAGAACAACGGCACGGACGGAGGCCCCGCGACAGACGGCGGTGAGCCCGGCGGTGAGCCCTCTTCCAGTTCGAACAGGCCACGGAAGGGCAGCTCCGCGCGGAACGAGCACGGCAGGAAGCGTCCCAATGAATCCTCCACCTCGACGGTGAAGGGCTGGCGCGGCGGGAGCTGGGCCCACCACGCGGCCTCCCCCATCTCCGCGCCACCAATCTCAAAGGAGCGCAGCCCCGGCAGATCCGACAGGACATGCACCCCCGAGCGACTGAGCATCGACCGGCGACGCAGGTGAGGCTGACCTTCCGGGTACGCGCTCACGTCGAGCCCGTCGCCCACGAGCGCTCCCATCAACTCGTCGCGGAAGCGCACGCCCAAGGGGGCCACGCGCGACAGCGTCTCCAGCACGCGCGGAGCGGGCCTCATCCCTCGGTCCTCCCCAGGCCAAAGGCGCGCGTCTGCGCGGGCGGGCCCTGTGTGTCGGAGATGGCGGACTCGATCAACACCATGCGCGCGATGTACGTCGCGGACACCTGGATGTTGGGTTTGCCCACCTCCCAGACATTGAGCATGTCCTGGATGGAGAGCGTGTCCTGCACGAGCGTCACCGTCTCATCCGGGAGGAACGTGTCGGGCTCGGGGCGGCCGTGGTGATTGAGGAAGCTGGCGGTGAGCGTGGGGGTGTCCTCCAGCGTTCGCATGCTCCAGGCCAGCAATCGGTGCTGCTTCGCGGCGGACTTCGCCCACGGCGTCAGGAGGTAACAGAGGTCCAACGGAAGCGGCCGTCTCGCGCGGCGGCCGAGCGCGTCCTCGCGTCCGGACAGGTTGCGACGCACGGTGCTGGGCGCAACACGGTAGAGGTAGAGGGAGATGCCCTCGTCCATGGGCGTCTTGAAGTCGCCCGCCTGATACAGCTCGAACTTCGCGCCCTCGAACTCCGGCTTCGGGCACGATTGCTCGAGCAGCGCCAGGATGGCCTGCCCCACCGATGCGATTGCCGCGTACGTCGCCACCCGTTGTGTCCCCCGTGCGCCGCGCCATCCAGGCCACGAACCCTCCCTGGAGTTCGTGCCGAGCGTTCGCTGCTCCACAGCAACTGCTGGGCCACGCCTGCTTTCGTGGTGGATCCACGGGATTGCGCGCACTTGCTACGTCTCGCGGAGCGCTGCGCGACGGCAGGGTGGATGAAAGCATCCATCCCTCCGCGCCTAACCTCGCGGGCTTGCTCGGAACGGTGGGGTGGATGAAAAGGTCCACCGTCGCGAAGGCACACGTCCGCCCGCCCTGAGACATGAGGAATCACGAGTCGCGAGCAGGGCCGTGGCGAGCCGCGCGGGCGCGGAGCCCCGTGCCATCGCATCGGATCAGAAAAGTGAAAGCCGGCCGTGCCGCGAGCGCGGAGCGGAGCCGCTGGCCTGCTCGTGGCGAGGCCGCGGATCCGCGTGGGCGCGTGCGAGCCGCGCCAGCTCGAGCACGGAGGAAGTCCGCGCGAGCCGGGGCGAACATGTCATTCCCCCTGCTTGAAGATGAGCAGGGAAACAAGCCGCGTACGACGAGGTGATCAGCGCGTGCGCAGGGTGAGCCCGTGCCGCCGCATCAGCTCGAAGAACGCGCGGCGGTGCTTGCCGCTGGCTCTCGCGGCGGCGGCGATGTTGCCGGCGTGCTCGACGAGAGACTCCTCGACATAGGCTCGCTCGAAGGCATCCACCACCTTGCGCTTGGCCTCATGAAAGGGCTCGCGCTGTGCTGACGAGCGCGGGCGCGGCTCCATCTCCGGTGTGGCTCTCGCCTGGGGAAGCAGCGGCAAATCCCCCTCGTCCACCCTGGAGCCAGCGCGAGTGCACAGCAGACAGCGCGCGCAGTTCTCCAACTCGCGCACGTTCCCGGGCCAGGAATAGGTCCGCAGTCGCTCCAACGCGGCATCCGAGAAGGTCACGGGCGCCTTGCCATACTCGGCGGCGTAACGTTGGAGGAAGTGCTCCATCAACAGCGGGATGTCCTCGGGGCGCTCACGCAGCGCGGGCACCTCCAGGGGCACCACCCGCAGGCGGAAGAAGAGGTCGAAGCGAAAGGTGCCTGCTTGAACCTCCGCCAGCAGGTCTGCGTTGGTGGCGGCGATGATCCGCACGTTCGAGCGCAACGCGCGCGACGCCCCCAGCGGCCGATACTCCTTCTGCTGGATGAACCGCAGCAGCTTCACCTGCGCGGACAGCGGCAGGGCATCCACCTCGTCCAGGAACAGCGTGCCGTTCTCCGCCTCGGCCACCAGCCCCTGGGCGCGTGCCTTGGCTCCGGTGAAGGCGCCGCTCACGTGCCCGAACAGCTCGTTCTCGAAGAGTTCCGGAGGCACCGCGCCACAGTTCACCGGAATGAAGGGCTGCGCGGTCCGATGACTGCGCTCATGGATGAGCCGCGCGTACAGCTCCTTGCCCACCCCGCTGGGCCCTTGGATCAACACCTCGACGTCATGCGTCGCGGCGGAGGACACCATGTCCAGCAGGCGGACATGCGCGCGGCTGCGACCAAGGATGGCGACCATGGCTTCCCCCCTTGTCCTACCTGACCGCCTGCGAGGTTATCTCGTCGTTCGAGAAATCAGCGGTCCTTTGAGAAACGTCCGAGTCGCCATTGATTCGGAGGTAGGAGGGGTATTGGGGACCTGACAGGTCGCTCGCGACACTGCGGGCCCGAGGCCGTCAGTCGTGCGTACCCACGTGCAGGTCGCCGTGCGACTCGCAGACCCAATGGAACGCGCAGGAGCACGCGATGGCGCGGGCGCGGGTGCAGCAGCGTCCGCCAAAATGCTCCGGCAGCGGGGCGCGGTCTTCGCAGGGCGGCTCGGGCAGCGCGTTCGGCGCGCTGCGTCCGGAGCGCGCGGGGATGGACTCGCAGCAGCCGCGTGCCATGCACCGGGGGCACAGCGACAGCTCGCAGTGCGCGCACCAGTCGAAGATTTCACCCGCACTGCCACGTCGCTCACATCCACCACAGGCGTCGAACATGGTCGGCCTCCTGGCTGACGTGCGGGAAGGTAGAGCAGGGGGCTGACATGCGGGGACTCGGGCGGGTGGAGCGCCAGGCGAATCAACCGACAACTACGTCACTGTCGAAGGATGGATCCTTCCGCTGGTGGACGGCCGACGCGTCGGGTCTGGCGGCCCGGAGTTCCGGGCGGCGGAGGGCCTGCGCAGCTTGGAGGATTCTTCGGTGGCAGTCAGGAGGCGCGGGTCCATGCGCAGTGAACGCCGCATCATCGGGGTCTTCGGCTCGGGGAAGGAGGCGCATGCGCCCGTCGTGGTGCCCCTGGCACGATGGATCGCCGAGGCCGGCTTCGATCTGCTCACGGGCGGGGGAGGCGGGGTCATGGGCGCGGCGGCCGAGGCCTTCGTCCAGGTGAGAGGGCGCCGCGGCATCTCCATCGGCATTGTCCCCGGGGGCATCGCAGGGGGAGGGCACTACGAGCCCCGACAGGGCTACCCCCATCGGGCCATCGAGCTGCCCATCTACACGCACCTGCCACTCAGTGGAGAGCAGGGCACCGAGCCCATGAGCCGCAATCACATCAACGTCCTCACCCCCCATGCCCTGGTGGGCCTGCCCGGCGGCGAGGGGACGGCCTCCGAGAGCGCCCTGGCCCTGCGCTACGGCAAGCCCATCATCCTCCACGGGCCACCGGAGGCCTTCCTCCACTTCCCCCTGGAACTCGAGCGCACCCTCTCGCTGGAGCGCGTCACCGAGTTCCTCCTCGCCGCCACCCGCGAGGTGGGTTGAAGCGCTGGCCTGAACGCGATGCGTCAGGTCTGGGGTGTGGCTGACCCGCCCCAGGACAGCCTCAACACGCTGGGGTGCTCAAGGCCCACACGCCTCCGGGTGAAACGTCTAGGATGCGACAGCGGGGGGCGGACTTCTGGCGTTCAAGAATCTGGCGCCCGGCCGTTTCCCCGTCGCCGCCATGATCAATGCCCAGTATCCCCTGGCCAGCTGGTTCCTCGTCGTCTCCACGTCGTTCTTCCTGTTCGTCTACGCGCTGCCGCTGCTGCTCATCCCGCTGCGATGGGCGAAGTGGTTCGGTTGGGAGCTCCCCACAGGGAACAATGACCTGACGGTGTATTTCGGCCGCTGCCTGGGGGGCGTGGCCCTGGCGGTCATCATCACCGTGGTGCAGTTCGTCCCGGACCCCAAGAGCCACCGGGCCATCTTCGAACTCATTGGTCTGGTGGGAGGCTTGATGGTGGTGGTCCACGTCTGGGGTGCGCTGCGCCGCGCGCAACCGTGGGCGGAGACGGCCGAGATTCCGCTGTACGGCGCGGTCTGTGTCATCGCGTTCTGGCTCCGCTTCTCCACGCTGGCCTGAGCCGAGGAAGATCGCCCGGATGCTCCCGGAGAGCACAGACCCCGTCGTCGCGTCGCTGGTGCCGTACATCCCGGCCGCCGTCCTCGCGCGGCTGTCGGACGCGGAGGCGTACTCCCTGCCGCCGGTGGAGCCGGTGCGCGGGGCCATCCTCCTGCTGGACATCGCGGGCTTCACGCCCATCGTGGTGGGACTGAGCGGCGCGGGGCCTCGCGGTATCGACGCGCTTCAGCGCCTGCTCACCAGCTACTACACGGAGATGATTGGCGTCGTGCGCCAGCACGGCGGGGACATCTACCAGTTCGCGGGCGACTCCATCCTCACGTGCTTCGAGCCCCTCCCGGACGAGGGCGATGCGCACGTGGTCCAGCGCGCGGCGGTGTGCGCGCTCCAGGTGCAGCGGCGGCTGGCGCGCTTCGCACAAATCGAACTCCTGGGCCAGCGCTTCGGCGTGTCGTCGCGCATCGGCGTGGGGTTCGGCGAGTCGCACCGCATCGTGATGGGCGCCACGGGCCTGTGGATGCACCCGGCCCTCATCGGCGAGCCGCTCGCGCAAGCCGTCCTCGCCGAGAAGCGCGCCGCGGTGGGCGAGGTCATCCTCAGCGCCCAGGCCTGGGCGCTGGTGCCCGAGTCCGCGCGCCGGGGAGAGGTCCGCGACGACGGCTGCTTCCGCTTGGATCCCGCCGCCGCGCTGGAGGCGCGCACGGTGGAACCTCGGCCCACGCCCGGCGGCCTGGAGCTGGTGGGCCGGTGCGCGCTGCTGCTGAACCCGGTGCTCTTCACGAAGATCACCACGGCGCACCAGCAGTTCTCCGGAGACTTCCGCGACGTCACCTGCTTCTTCCTGCGCTTCACCAGCGCGCGAGGCCCCTCCGAGGCGGAGGCCTTCACCCACGAACTCAACGCGTTCTACGAGTTCGTGCAGAAGGAGAGCGCGCACCACGGCGGCGTGCTCCTGATGACGGACTTCACGGACAAGGGCAACGTGCTCTACGTCCTCTTCGGCGCGCCCACCGCGCTGCCGAACAAGGAAGTCCTCGCGTGCCGCCTGGCGTGCAAGCTCCAGCGCGAGAAGGACGCCTTCCCGTTCGTGCAGGAGCTGCAGATCGGCATTGCCACGGGGCACGCCTACTGCGGTGACATGGGCTCGCCCTGGCGCAAGGGCTACTCGGCGCTGGGCGAGGTGGTGAACATGGCCGCCCGCCTCATGACGCACGGGCGCGGCAGCGGCATCCACGTGGACGCCCACACGGAGGGGCGGCTGCACCAGGGCGGCTTCATCTCGGAGTTCGTGGGCGCCGCCCAGCTGAAGGGCGTGGCGCGCCCGGTGCCCGTCTATCGCCTCCAGTCGGAGATGCGCCGCAGCCTGTTCATCAAGGGCCGAGGGAGCATCGTCGGGCGGCACCGCGAGCAGGACGTGCTCAGGCAGGCCGTGGAGGAGTCGCTGGACGGCGCGGGCCGGCTGTGCGTGGTGTCCGGTGAGGCGGGCATTGGCAAGTCTCGGCTGGGCGCGCGCGTGGTCGAGGACGCCGAGGACCGAGGCGCCCGCTCGCTGTACGGCATCTGCTACTCGTACGAGATGTTCACGCCCTTCTTCCCCTGGAAGGAGGTGCTCATCCAGGCGTTCGGGCTCCACGAGGCGAACGACCTGGAGACGCAGCTGGCGCGCCTGCGCCAGGGCCTGGAGGGGCTGGAGGGCGTGGAGTCCGAGTGGCTGCCGGTGATGGCGGGCATCCTCGGCCTGCCGGTGGAGGAGGCCGCCGTCACGCGCAACCTGGACGCGCGCAGCAAGCAGCTTCGCGTGTTCCAGATCATCTTCCTGCTGCTGGAGAAGCTCAGCCGGGTGCAGCCCCTGGTCCTCTTCTTCGAGGACCTGCACTGGGCGGACAACATCTCCATCGACCTGCTGGAGCATGTGGCCGCGCGCCTGTCCGCGCTGCGCATCACGCTGCTCGTCACGCTTCGGCCGGGCGGTGAGCAGCTTCGCGGCTTCCAGGGGCTCGCCGGGCTGCGGACGCTGGAGCTGTCCAGCCTGGACGACGACGAGACGCGGGAGCTGCTGCGGCTGCACCTGCGCATGGCGCCGCCGGACACCGGGCTGGAGGACCTGCTGCTCGCCAAGGTGCAGGGCAACCCGTTCTTCACCGAGTCCATCGTCCAGGGGTTGGTGGAGCAAGGCTACGTGGGCCCGGTGGGGTTGGGCGAGGAGCGCATGGAGCTCAAGCGCAGCCTTCAGGGGCTGACGCTGCCGGACTCCATCCAGGACGTGGTGCTCGCGCGCATCGATCTGCTGAGCGAGACCGAGCAGTTGGTGGTGAAGGTGGCCTCGGTGATTGGCCGCATCTTCACGCTGGACGCGGTGGCGGAGCTCGCGCCGGAGTCCATCGGGGCCACGCGGATCCGCGAGGCCATCGACACGCTCACGAAGCTGGGGCTCATCCTCCTGGAGATGGAGGAGCCGTTCACCTGCATCTTCAAGCACATCGTCATCCGGGACGTGGCGTACAACACGCTGCTCGTGTCCGGCCGCGAGGACCTGCACCGGCGCCTGGCCCGCTATCTGGAGGCGCGCGCGGGGGACAATCCCTTCCAGTCCGCCGGCATCCTGGCCTACCACTTCCTGGCCGGGAACGATCTGCTCAAGGGCCTGGAGTACACGCTCATGGCGGCGCGCGGCGCGCGGGCGCAGTACGCCAACGACGACGCCCTGCACCACTACAACCGCGCCCTCGAGCTGCTCGGCACCGTGGAGGGGATGGACCGTGACGAGGTGCTGCGGCAGACGCGCACCGTCATGCAGGAGCTGGCGGAGACGCTGCTCCAGGCGGGCAACTACGCGGGCGCCATCCTGATGTTCGAGCAGTGCCTCGCGGACGAGCAGCTCGTGGCGCGACAGGCGGAGATCCACCTGGGACTGGGGCGCGCCCACCAGGAGAAGGGCGAGTCGAGCCGCGCCACGCAGCACCTGGAGAAGTCCCTGGTGCTCATGGGGCGCAGCCTGCCCGGCAACCTGTTGGCCCTCGGCGTGCGCACGCTGGGCAACCTGCTCTTGCTGGCGCTGACGATGGTGCTGCCCTGGGTGATGCGCCCGCTGCCCTCGGCGCGGCTGTCGCAGTACCTGCGGCAGCTCTCCACGCTGTTCTCACTCATCCGCATCTACTACTTCGCGGACATCAAGAAGCTCACCTGGGCCACGCTGGTGACGGTGAACATGGCCCGGCGCTCGCGCAGCGACTACGCGGTCAGCCTCGCCAGTGGCTTCTTCGCGTCGCTGCTGTTCGGCTCGGGGCAGGTGAAGCGCTCGCTGCGCTACTGCGAGCGGGCCCTGAAGTACGCACGGCGCGCGAGGGACCCTGTCGCGGAGGGACTGGCGCTCAGTCGCCTGGGCATCCAGGCTTTTTTCCGCAACGAGCTGCGGCGCGCGCGCGACTACCAGGAGCAGGCCGTGGCCACGCTCCGCCTGGTGGGCGAGCGCTGGGAGCGCCAGACGTGCCTCATGATGCAGGCGACGGGCGAGTTCCTCTGCTCGCGCTTCGAGGCGGCCGAGCAGCTCTACCAGCAGATGCGCACCATCGGCGTGGAACTCAACGCGCTGATGCATCAGGGCTGGGCACACTCCTGGAGTCCCATGTGTCGCTACCTGCTGGGCCAGGGCGACGTGGGCGAGCTGTGCGCGGAGCTGGAGCAGGGGCTGCGGATCAGCGTCGAGGTGGACGACCTGGCCAACCAGTGCGCCAGCCTCAACCATCTGGCCAACGTGACGGTGCGCGAGCACCAGGTGGAAGAGGCGGCGCTGGTGGCCGTGCGCGCCTTCAGCACCATCTGGAGCTACCAGGTGCTGGTGCCCTTCCTTCAGGTGGGCTTGGTGGACGCGGCCGAGGCGGCCCTCTTCGCCCTGGAGGAAGGGGCCACGGTGGTGCCTCGCGCGGAGCTGTGGCGGGTGGTGCGCCGGAGCTGTTTCAAGGCGCGCGCCATTGCTCGGCTGTATCCGTACCTCAAGGGGCCGGCCCTGCGGGTCACCGCGCGGGCGCTGCGGCTGCGCAAGGGCGTGGCGGCGGCCGAGCCGGTGTTCCTCGAGGCCATCGCGGTGCTGGAGGCCAGCCCCAACCGCTGGGAGACGGGCGTGGCCTACTTCGATGCCGCGGTGGCGCTGCCGCATCGCCGCGCGGCGTTCCTCGCGCGAGCCCGGGCCCTCTTCACGGACATTGGCGCGCGGGCCGAGCTGCGACGGATCGACCGCCTCGAGGCGGGCACGGCGGATGGGGCCTCGCTCGCACCTCCAGAGCGTGTCTCGGCTTGAGCCGTCGCCGTGTGCGGTCCCTCCCTTCGTTCCTCCCTCCGAGTCCCGCCATGTCCGCCGAGTCACCGCGCTTCCGAGTCAGCCCCATCATCGTCGTGTACATGCTGGTGGTGCATGCCCTGGCGGCCTTGGCGTTCGTGCTGCCGTGGCCACCGCATGCGCTGCCGGTGGCGCTCACGCTCTATGTGGCCATCGGCCTGGGCACGACGGTGGGGCTGCACCGGCTCATCTGCCATCGCGCTTTCGAGTGTCCCCGGTGGGTGGAGTACGGCCTCGTCACGGTGGCCATGCTGACAGGGCAGGGCAGCCCGCTGCTCTGGGCCGCCACGCACCGCATCCACCACGCGAAGGCGGACACGGAGGGCGACGTGCACTCGCCGGAGCGCGGCCT
Organism: Myxococcaceae bacterium JPH2; assembly: GCA_016458225.1. Lineage (NCBI taxonomy): Bacteria > Pseudomonadati > Myxococcota > Myxococcia > Myxococcales > Myxococcaceae > Myxococcaceae bacterium JPH2. The sequence goes on from JAEMGR010000018.1 coordinate 60,096, forward strand.
CTGGTACGCGCACATGGGCTGGATCCTCAACGAGGCGTCCACCCATGACGACGCGTGGCGCACGTGGTGCAAGGACCTCGCGGAGGACCGGTACTACCACTGGCTCTTGCGCTTCCGCCTGGGGCCCCAGGTCATCGCGGTGCTCGTGCTCGGATTGACGCTGGGGTGGCGGACGCTGCCCGCGTACTTCTTCCTGCCCATGGTGTCCTGGATGCAGAGCACCTACGCGGTCAACTCGGTGTGCCACGCGCGCGCTTTCGGCACGCGGGTGCACGACACGCGGGACCACAGCCGCAACGTCTGGTGGGTGAGCGTGCTCGCGCTGGGCGAGGGCTGGCACAACAACCACCACGCGTTCCCCGCGTCCGCCCGCCACGGTTGGGTCTGGTGGCAGGTGGACGTGGGCTGGACGTTCATCCGCTGCTTGCGCGCGGTGGGGTTGGCGCGGCAGGTCCACCTGCCCACGCCGAACCTCAGGTGAGCCGCTGGGGCTCCAGGCCCAGCGCGGCCATCTGCCGCACGTCCCACTCCTCCAGCGCGTCCATGCCCGCGATGTAGCGGCGCGCGGGGTTCTTCACCGGATTGCGGATGCTGAGGATCTCCGGTCCGGAGAAGAGGATGGTCGTCTTGTAGCGCGGCATGTCGCTCATCGTGAGCTTGGACCAGTAGTGCCTGGCGATGTTGGGCAGGCTCCCCAGCTCGCTGCACAGCCGATGGAAGTGCTCGATGACCTCGGACGGGTGAAGCTGCTTGGGGCGGTGGCACAGCGTGTAGCCGTCATAGTCGCGGCTGATGGTGCCCGGGAGCAGGCGGCCCTCGGCCTGCAGCTCGCGGAAGAAGGGCGTCTCGGGATAGGGGCAGACGATGCCGAGGAAGGTGATGGAGAAGTAGCGCAGGTCCGAGAGGTACTGCGGCAGTTTGAGCAGGTAGTCGTTGGTGTCGCCGTCCGAGCCGACGATGAGGCCGAAGGACAACAGGATGCCGGCGGAGAAGACGCGCTGGATGACGGCGTCCACCTCCGACAGCTTGTTCTGTCCCTTGTTCATCGCCTTGATGGAGTCCGGGTTGAGCGACTCCAGGCCCGTGTACACGTAGCGGCAGCCCGCCTTCGCCATCAGCTTCACGAGTGACTCGTCCTTGAGGACGTTGAAGGTGAGGGCGCAGCCCCAGGTCTTCTTCAGCGGGATGAGGGCCTCGCACAGCTCCCGCAGGTACTTGGGCGAGCCGCCCAGGTTGTTGTCGAGGAAGACGAACGCGTCCTCCATCATCCCGAGGTAGTTCGGGTTCCAGCGCATGCGCGTCTGGATCTCATCGATGACCTGGGGAATGGGGCGGAAGCGGTAGCGCTCGTTGCCGGTGAGGACGCAGAAGTTGCAGGAGAACGGGCACCCGCGCGACGCCTCGATGCCCGGCAGGCGCACCTTGTTGTGCGTGAAGTCGATGAGCTCGTAGCGGTACGGCTGGATGGCCGCCGCGCCCTTGGACGGCAGGGCGTAGCGCTTCTGGAGCGCGCCCCGCTCGAAGTCCGCGATGAGCGCTGGGACGTTGGTCTCGGGCTCCCCGGTGATGACCGCGTCGAAGTAGCGCTCGGCGTCCTCGGGGAAGTAGCTGGCGTGGCGTCCCCCGCCCACCGTCTTGATGCCGCGCTGGCGCAGCAGCGTGGAGAGCACCTTGGTGTGCTCGTAGTACGAGTGCAGGTACGAGAAGAAGACGAGATCCCAATCCCGATCCAACGGGATGTCCGCCTCCTTCTCGTTGAAGATCTCCACCTCGGCGTCCGCGGGACACAGTCCGGCGATCAGCTCCGGGACCGAGGACTGCATGATGGAGGGTTCCTTGACGCGCAGCCGGGTGGGGTGCGTGTACGTGGCGATGACAGCGATCCGCATGCGGTGGCTTCCAGGCTCTTGGCGAGGAACGCCGGCCCAGGCCCCGTGCTTGGTCGTGAGCCCCCCGGTCATTCCGTGGAATCAGAATGACCCGGTGATTCAACCCTGGCAAAAAACCTCGGGCGAAAGTGATATCAGGGCCTGTCGCGGAGTCCCCGAAGTCAGGGCGTGGGGCCAGGACGCGCGGAGCCCACGCCGTCCGCCTGGACCCGGACCGCGCCCAAGGCGGCGTCGTCTACCTGGACGGTCGTCTTGGTCTTGAGGGCCGCGACGAGTGTGTCGACCGCTCCGGCGCGGCGCTCCATGAGCACGCGGCTCTCGATGCGCGGGCGGACCTGGTCCATCGTCAGCTCGAGCGCGGGCTCGCGCACCATGAGCTTGAGCACATGCATGCCGCGCTCGGACTCCACCAGGGCCAGGTCATGCATGGCTTGGAGCCCGAAGGCCGCATCCGCCACCGCCTTCCCCCAGCGCGCGGAGAGCTGCTCGTGGGTCAGGGTGCCCAGGTCTCCCGAGGCGCCCTTCGAGGCGGCGTCATCCGAGCGGGCCTGCACCGAAGTGGAGAAGGCGATCTTCGCCGGGCCGGACTCCTTCTTGCGGATGTCCGCATAGAGGGCCTCGGCCTCGGCCTTGACCGCCGCGTGCTTGGCGTCATTCGCGGCGGACGCCAGGAAGATCTGGGACACGCGGACCTTGGCCGGCTGCACGAACTCGGACAAATGATCCTGGTAATACTTGTTCAATTCCTCTTCGGTGAGCGGACGGACCTCCGCCTGCTCCGCTTGCCGCTGGATGAGACGCTGCACCAGCAGCTTCTCCAGCGTGCCCTTCACCTCGGGGTCCTGCTCCAATCCCTGACGCCGCGCTTCCTGGAGGAGCAGCTCGAAGCGCACCATGTTGTCTAGGAATTCCTTCTTTGCCTCAAGCGTGGCGAAACGCGAGCGGATAAGGGGTGGCTGGGATTCCAGTTTCGCCTCGATCTGCTGGGCCGTGATGGTTCCCTCCCCCACCCGAGCAACCACTGCGCCTTTCGCCTCGCTGGCCGCTCCGCCACCTGAACCCTTGCATGCACCGAGGAGCAACAGGGCTGTGGTTGACGCTGCGGCTATCTTCAGGATGTTCATGAATTGCAAATCCTAACGGTAATTCCGAACAGGGCGGACCCCCGACGGGGGAAACGTGGCTGCTAGCACCGTACCAAAGCGGCCCGACATCACTCAAACGTGCTCGGGGTTGGGCATTGAAAATGAATTGGCAGATCGCGCAGACTGCGCGCCGTCCAGCTGCTTTGCGATTCGAGGACAATTTGCGTCAGGCCAACAGGGCAGGGTGGGGATGGGTGGCGTGGTTGGTACTGGCAGGCTGCCAGCCGCCCTCGTCCGCACCGTCTCCAGCACAGACTCCGTCCGGAATGGCGGACGTCGCGGCCCGCTTCAAGGGCGGCGTCATCACGCGCGAGGAGCTGCAGCGCGAGGCATTGCGGCTGCCCCCCGCGCTCCGCACGCAGTTCGAGAATGCCGCCGGGCGGCGCGAGTTCGCGCAATCCCTGGTCGACAAGCGACTGCTGGTGGATGAGGCGAAGCGGCGGGGCATCGCGCAGCGTGAGGACATCGCGCGGCAGGTGCGGGAGCTGGAGGAGCGCCTCGTGGTCCAGGCGCTGCTCGCGGAGGAGGAGCGGGCTGCTCCTGCTCTCACCGAGACGGAGCTGCGGAGTGCGTACACGGCGAACCGGACGGACTACGCGCAGCCAGAGCGCGTGCATGTGGGGCGCGTGCTGGCGGCGGTGCCGGAGGGAAGCAGTGCCGCGGATCGCGCGAAGGCGCGGGCACGCGCGGAGGGCTTCGCCCGTCGCTTCAAGGCGGGTGAGACGCTGGCGCGGATTCAAGGCAGCGGAGATGGGCCGGAGCGGGCGCTGGGGGGCGACCTGGGCCTGTTCGCGCGAGGCGAGTTGAAGGACCGACGCCTGGAGGACGCCGCGTTCGCGCTGCGTGAGGTGGGCCAGGTGTCTTCGGTGGTGGAGACCGCGGAGGGGTTCGCGGTGCTCCAACTCATCGAGCGGCGAGAGGGGCGGATTCCGCCGTTCGAAGAGGTTCGGGGAGAGGTCGAGGGGCGGATGGCGCCGGTGCGCCAGCGCAAGGTTTTCGATTCGCTGCGCGCCCGGCTCCGGGACGCGGCGGACGTTCATTTCGAGTAGACGGCGCGTCGGGGACGCGTTGAGGGGAGAGGGGGAAGACCATGCAGTGGCTCTCCACGTGGCGCCTGGGGGCGCTGGGTGTCGTGCTGGCATTCGTGTGCGCGACGCCGGGCCTCGCCGTGGCGCAGTCCGCGCCGTCGGTGGTGGCGATCTATCCGGTGGCGCCTCCGCAGCCTGGGGCCCGCTCGGTGGAGCTGGGCTTCGAGGTCGAGGGGGGGGACGTCCGTCAGGTCGCCGTCAGTGTGCAGGGCACATCGGCCTCGGCGGGCGCGTTTGCGAACCTGTCGCGGACGGTGGTGTCGCGGGACGAGGCGGGTGCGGTCCCCTTTCACGTGTTGGTGCCGCTCAGCGCGCCGCTCCCCGCGGATGGCCGCCTCACGGTGCGTGCTTCCCCCGTGGTGTCCTCGGGGACAGAGGCTGAGACCGCCCAGGTGGTGCTCGATGCGGCCGCTCAGCCGCCGGGCTTCGCGTCGAACGCGGTGAGCGTGCGGGCGTCCTCGGACGCGAGCAAGCTGCTGGTGGATGTGGCGTTCCAGGGGCCGGTGGCGCGCGCCGAGTTGACGGTGACGGGCGCGTCCTCGGCCCTGTTGCGTACGGTGAAGGGCGACCTGGATGACGTGGAGGCGCATGCCTTCGTGGTGGCTCGCCGGCTGGTGGCCTATCCCCGGCTGACGTCGCCGGGGAAGGTGACGTTCTCCTTGCCCGTGCGAACGCCCTCCATTCCCCCGGATGGTGTGGTCGTCGCGGACGTGGCGCTGGTGGATCCGTTCGGTCGCACCGTCCACACCTCGACGGTGGAGTTCACCGACTCGAACGCGTTCGATCCGGTGCTCTCCCTGCGGGCCAGCCCCTCTCCGTTGCTGCTGTCCGAGGGGCCCGGGCAGCGGGTCACCCTGACGGCGACGGCGAAGTTCGCGATCGCGGGTGACGTGGATGTCAGCGGTGCGTCGAGCGGCGCCACGTACACCTCCCAAGATGAGTCCGTGGCGGTCGTCACGCGCGAGGGACAGGTGGTGGCGCGCGCCAATGGCGACACAACCGTGACGGTGGCGTACGCGGGCTACACGGCCTCGGTGCCGGTGGTGGTGGACTCCACCGCGATCCTGGCGTCGCTGGCGATTGTGCCCGCGCCCCCCGCGACGGCGGCCGTCATCGACCGAGTGGGCGCGGCGCTCCAGCTTCGGTTGGAGGGCGTTCTCACCAATGGCGCCCGGGTTGATTTGACGCCCGCGGAGCTTGGGACGCAGTGGAGTTCCGAGGACGCCTCCAGTTTGACGGTGTCGCCGGATGGTCGGGTGACGTCACTCCGCGCGGTTCCCACGCGGGTCTTCGCGAAGTACCCCGGACAGGCCCCCGTGTCGCTGAAGGTGGATGCGCGCGACGGCGTGCCCGAGGTGACGCTCAGCGCCCCCTCGACGGTGGTGGCCGGGGGCAGCCTCGAAGTGCATGCGACGGCGTCGGATGACGTGGGCGTCGCGCGGGTGGACTTCCTCGTCAACGGCGTGCCGACGGTGTCCGATACCTCGCCGCCTTACGTGTTGGAGGTGAAGGCGCCCCCGTACGCTGGGGGCACGATGGTGCTCCGCGCCCGGGTGGTGGACACCGCGCAGCAGGAGCGACTATCGCCGGAGATCCGCGTCGCGGTGACTGGAGCCCCTGCGGCCAGCTCGCGACACGTCGTGTACGAAGCCCCTCAGGCGGGACAGGTGCTCGTCGCTGGATTGCCGCAGCTCCTGCGGGTGACGAGCGGGGATTGGACCTCGGGCACCTTGGCTCCGGGAGACTTCCAGTCTGTTCGCTTCTCGGTGGATGACGCCCCCCTGGGCGTGGCAGTCGCGCCGAGTGTCGAAGTCCGCCTGAAGTCGACGGCGAAGGGGCAGGAGCCCGTCCTCGTGCCGGTGTGGCAAGTGAGCTTCCTTCCGCCGAAGTCATCGGCGGGGACTGCGGCCATCATTCGCGCGGCCGCAGTGGATGGGGCGGGCGCGGAGGTTCCGGTGGAGGCGCTTGCCGTGCGGATCGCCTCGGACACCGCGCCGCTGCTCACCTTGCGTCAGCCGGTCGGCCCCATCGCTGATGCCACCGTGGGGGCACCTCTCGTCGTGGCGGGTTCGCTGGGAGATGACGCGCTCGCCTTCGGGGTGGACCTTCGCTTGTGGGTGGAGGGTGCCGTGGTGGCAAGCACCCGGCTTTCGAAGGGCGCGCTGGGGAGTTCGCCTGCGGGCTCGGAGGACTTCTCCTTCGCGTGGACGCCGCCCGCGACCAGCTTGGGCAAGCGGGTGAAGATCGAGGTTCAGGCCATCGACGTGGGGGGCAACGAGCGCCGGGTGGCGTTCAACGCGATGGTGAAGGCGGACTCGCCGCCGCAGTTGAGCATTCTCAGCCCCACGCATCAGGGCAGCGTGCTGGCGGGCTCGCATGTGTCACTGCTCGCCGCGACCCTGGATGACTCGCAGCAGCCCGTTCAGGTGAGCTGGTTCGTGAATGGCGCGCCGGTGGGCTTGTCGAGCGCGGCGCCCTATGCCGTCGATTACCTGCTGCCTCCCGCGTCCGCGGGGCAGACGTTCGTCATCGACGCGGTGGCGCGAGACAGCGCGGGCCAGGAGACGCGTCAGTCCGTCACGATCTTCTCTGCGCCGGATGTGCAGCCACCGTCGCTTGCACTCGTCACGCCCTCCCAAGGCGCGAAGGTGGTGCGGACCGAAGAGCTGTTGGTGAGCGTGGCAGGGCTCGATGACGTCGACGTCAGCAAGGTGGAGCTGCTCGTGGATGACGCGGTCATCTTCACGGACACCGCGCCCCCCAAGAACGCAGGAGTTCCGGGCTCATTCGTCACGCACGCCATCGTGGCGCCATCCCTTCTCCAGACTCGGGCCGACCACCGCTTGCGGGCGCGTGCCTATGACGTCTCGGGCAATGTCGGGTTCTCGCCCGAGGTGTTGATCCACGCCCTGGGTGACGCCCCGCCCGAGGTCTCCCTGCGCCGCCCTGCCTCCGGTCAGCACGTCACGGTGGGTAGCAAGCTCGAGGTCGTGGTCGATGCCTCGGACGATGTGGCGGTGAAGAAGGTGGAGCTCTTCCTGGGCGCGACCTCCGTCGCCACCCTGACGGTTCCTCCGTACCGATTCGAGGTGCCCATCGCCGGGCCAGCCCGCAGTGCCGTTTTGAAGGCTGTGGCGACCGACAGCGCGGACGCGACGGCCGAATCCCAGGTCTCGATTGAGATCGCAGAGGACACGCAGGCGCCGCTCGTCGGCTTCCGTTCGCCCGCCGAGGGCGCTCGGGTATTCGCGAGCCGGACGCTGAGCGTCGAGGTGGTGGCCTCGGACGACGTGGCGGTGGCGTGGGCCGAACTGTACCTGGGCGCTCAGAAAGTGGCCCGGCTGCAAGAGGGTGTGCGGGATGGCCTCTACCAGGTCTTCACCTTCCCGGTGCCCATCCCCGCGCAGCCGCCGACCCAGACGGCGCCTCAGAGTCTGGAGCTGCGGGCCGTGGCCGCGGATACCCATGGCCAAACGGCTGAGCGCCGGATTTCCGTCCAGGCCGTACGGGACCAGCCGCCCACCGTGACGGTGCTCTCGCCTCCGTCGGGCAGTCCCTACCGCGAGGGCGAGGATGTGCCCGTGGCCGTGTCGCTCGCGGATGACGATGGGGTCATTGGCTGGGTGGGCGTGTCGGGTGACATCCCCCAGGGGACGCTGCCGGTCACCGGCCCTGCGCGAGATGTGCGGACGCCTCAGGTGGTGACGGTCCGTGCGCCCATTGTCCATCTGGGGCAGCCGGAGACGGTGGGCGTCATGGCGCGCGATACCGCCGGGCAGAATTCGGAGCCGGCGACGGTCGCGCTCCAGGTGACTCGTGATGTGCAGCCGCCCACGGCCCTGCTGGTGTCTCCGCTGCCTTCTCGCGATACCCCACTGGAAGTGGCGTTGAACGGCTCCCTTGGCGCGCGCGTGGAAGTTCGTGATGACGTGCGGGTGTCCCGCGTCGCGGTGCTCGTGGACGGAGTCGTGCTGCACCTGGCGGATGGCTCGGATCCGCTGAGCGTCGCCGAGGAGCGCTTCGAGGAGACCCGCGTTCCGGATCCGCTGGGCCCGGGCAGCATCCTGACCCGCCGGGAGTATGTGGGGAGTTTCGCGGGCACCGTCTCGCTTCGCGGGATGGTGGCGGGAAAGCACACCCTGGTGGCCCGTGCGTTCGATCCCGCGGGGAACGTGACGGAGACCTCCCCGGTGGACTTCGTCGTGAAGCCGCTTCTCGACAAGGAACCGCCTCGCCTGACGTTGTCTCTGGCTGGCGGGCCGGACGAGCGCGTGTGCGTGGCGGGGACCACCGTGAACCTCACCGTGGCCGCGAGTGACGACGGGGAAGTCCGCACCGTGGAGGCGAGCCTGGATGGGGTTGCGCTCAGCCTCCCAGCCTACTCGCCGGGCGCGAGCGTCGTGATGACGATTCCCGTCCCGATGCCGACGCAGGGCGCGGGAGCGCGGGTGATGACGTTCTCGGCGCGAGCTGTGGACTCGACCCTCAAGACCACCGAGGCAAGCCTGACGCGCGTGCTCGTCGAGGATGCGGCTCCCTCGGTCGCGGTGCTTCGTCCCCAGTCCGGTACGGCTGTCACGGAGGAGCGTCGCGAGCAGGTCCAGGTGGAGCTGAAGGATGACGTGGGGCTGGAGTCGGGCTTCGTCGTGCTGTCCACCTCGGCCGCGCGGATCTCCACCGAGACCCCGGATGCGGTGGAACTCTCTGTACCCAACGCCGTGCCGGGAGGTACCGCGTCTCAAGTGACGTGGAGCTTCGGTCAGGCGCAGACGTTCCGCGCGGCCGTGGGTGCGGGGACCCTGCGGATTGTTCCTCCGGACTCGCTCGACCTGGGGACTGCCCCAGGCCGGGTCAAGCTGCGGGTGGCGCCGTCCCCAACGGGGAAGGGCGCACGTGCACGGGTGGCCTATCGCTACCGCATCCTCGCCGGGGCCGAGAACTCGGCGGCCGTGCGGGATTTCCTTGCGACGTACCCCGCGGGCCGGGGCGAGGTGGTGCTCCGGGCGCCTCTGTACGAAGTGGATCTCGGCTTTCCGGTCCCTGACGTCCAGGTCGATGAGATCGATGTGGAGCTGCTGCCCGAGACCGCTGCGGGTGAGCCCGTCGTGGTGTCCCGCACGGGGCTCGTGTTCGATTCCCTCGGTGTCCAAGCGCGCGTGGTGGCGGGGGACGAGTGGGTCGCGCTGGGCCTGTTGGATTCCCATGCCGTGACGGCCGGTCGTGCCATTCAGCCGCAAGTGCGCTTGCGTCCGCCGATGGGGTGGTCTCCGCGCGCGGCGGTGCTGAGCGCGTTCACGCGTGACACCTCGGGCAAGCGCGCGATGGCGACGATTCCCTTGCGCGTGCAGCCAGACACCCAGGTCCCCTCGGTGCTGGTGACGGAGCCCGCCAATGGGAGCACGGTGGTCGAAGGCTCGCCGGTGGCGGTGTCCATGTCGTTCCGAGACAACGTCGAGGTCGAGTCAGCGGACCTTCAGGTGGACGGCCTGACGGTCGCGTCCTTCACGCGTCCAGGTCCGGATGCCAGCACGTCGCTCGTGCTGCGTCGTCCGGCCAGCGGCGCGCCCGTGGCGTTGTCTGTGGTGGCGCGCGATCGCGCTGGCAATGCCTCGGTGTCCGCTTCTACTTTCGTCGATGTCCGCCCGGATGCGGTGCCGTCCGTGCGCTGGAGTTCCTTGGCCTCCGACGTGGAGAGCGTCACGGCGCCGGAGTTGGCGAGCGGCTTCGTTCGACTGTTGCAGGGCACCGTGGCGAACCTGGCCTTCGATGCCCTGGATGACGTGGGCGTGGCCTCGGTGGAGGTGCGGTTCCGGGATGCCGTCGTTCTGAGCGAGGCGGTGTCGCCCGCGACGCGGCTTGCCTCGCGACGCGTGTCGTTCACGCCGCCCGTCGGTCGCGATGGCGAGCCCTCTGTGTTGCTCGTCACCGTGACGGACACCTTGGGGAAGAAGGGGCAGGTCCGGCTGGTGGTGGAGGGACGCCGCGCCAGCGCGCCTGCTGTGGCCATCGCCACACCCGCGCGGGACGCGACGCTCTCCGAGGGCAGTATCCAGCTCTTCCTGCAAGCGGTCGCGGGAGACGACACGCGCGTCCGCAGCGTGCAGTGGTTCATCAACGGGCAGCCTGTGCTGGAGGTCCCTGAGACGACCGCGCAGGCAGTCCGCGTCATGGCGGACCACTTGGAGAACGACCTGCCTGTCCCGTTGGATCCGGACGTGCGAGCGGCGGTCCTCCGACTGAGTGCCCCGTTCCAGGATGTGTCCCGCCTGAAGCTCTATGGCGGTCGGGTGCGATTGCCGCCCGGTTTCGTGGCGTTGGATCCGAACCGGACCCAGACGGCGCTCACGCTGCGCGCGGTGGCGACCGACCTTGAGGGCCACGCGTCCTCCGAGGAGCAGGCTGTCGTGGTCGTGGCTGACACGAGCGCGCCCGTGGCCTCTCTGCTGCAACCGTTGCCCAGCCAGAGCGTGGTCGAGAAGACCCCCTTCCAGGTGGAAGTGTCCGCTTGGGACAACGTCTTCGTGGACCGCGTGGAGATCCTCGCGGGACCGAGTCAGGCCGCGCTCCAGGTGGTGTACGTGGCGGGAGGCTTCCCGCCGGAGAACGCGCTGCCGTCGTCGCCGTTCGACGTGTACGCCCCTCCCGTGAGCTACGCAGTGACGGCGCCCGCGCTCGCGACGCTGGCCGGGGCGGGCGCGCAGAGCGCTCCGTACTTCGTGGCCGCTCGGGCCCGGGATCTCAGCCAGAAGTGGAGCTTGCAGTTCATCCAGCAGGTGAACGTGGTGCGAGACCGCGAGCCGGCGGTCGCCATCATCGCGCCGCCCGATGGTCGCTCGGTGGTGGAGGGCAGCACCGCGACGGTGGTCGTGTCCGCCGAGGATGACGTGGGCATCCAGTCGGTCGAGCTGTCGGTGAATGGCTCGGTGACGCCGCTGGTGCTGCGGCGTCCGCCGTTCGCGTTCCAGGTGCCGGTGCCTCGCGGCGCGACGGAGATGACGCTGCAGGCCTCCGCAGTGGACTCGTTCATGCATCGGGTGAACAGCCAGCTCGTGCGCGTGCCTGTCGTGACCGACAAGGCGCCCACGGTGGCATTGGCGCAGCCACACCAGGGCGACACGCTGACGGAGGGACGCGACTTCGCCGTGGTGGTCGCGGCCCAGGACGATGTCGATATCTCGTGGGTGGAGGTCCTCGTCGAAGGCGGCGTGGGTGGAACGCTGCGCTACACGGGCACCACGCGTCCGTTCTCCTTCCGCGTGCCACTGCCGTATGGGTCCGCGGGTCGGACGCTCACCTTGCGCGCGCGGGCTCGGGACTCGCTGGGCCAGGAGTCCATGGCCCCTGTCGTGACGGTATCGGTCCACGCCGATACAGAACCGCCCTCGGTGGCGTTCCTGTCGCCCGCGGCTGGCTCGGAGATCGTCGAGGGCATGCGCCTGGAGATCGAGGCGAAGGCCGAGGACAACGTGAGCGTGGCCAGCGTGGTGTTCCGCCTGGCGGGAAGCACCGAGCCGCTCGCCACCATGCCGGTCGCGCCGTATCGCTTCTCGTACCGCGTCCCCATGGGGGCACGGGGCAGCACCCTGACGTTCATCGCCGAGGCCACGGACAGCTCCCAACTGAAGTCGCAGCAGCAGGTCTCGGTGAAGGTGGTGAAGGACGAGCCGCCGACCGTGGCCCTGCATGGCCCCGCGCAGGTGGTCGCGGGCTTGAAGCGCCGCTTCTCGGTGACGGCCGAAGACAGCGTGGGCGTGGCCTCGGTGTCCTTGGATGTGGGGACGGGGGACTCGCTGACCGAGGTGGCTCGGCGCTACGTGCTGCCGTATGACTTTGACTATGAGGCGCCCGCGTCGCTCGTCGGCACGACGCTGACGCTGCGCGCTCGCGCGGTGGACCTGTCGGGGCAGGAGACGCGTTCCGCGCCGCTCCAGGTCCAGGTGGTTCCGGACGCTCGGCCCGTGGTGGCCATCAAGAAGCCGCTGCCCGGCACAAACGTCTTCGATGGCCGCCCTGTGCGCATGCAGGTCGAGGCCACGGATGCCGACGGTGGCATCCGGCAAGTCATCTTCCTGGTGGACGGCAAGCGCGTGGCGACCGCCGAGACGCCCGCGGGCATTCCGGGCGCGCCCAACGTGTATGTCGGCGAGTTCATCGCGCCGGTGGGCAGCGGCAATCGGGACTTCGCGCTCACCGCTGTGGCGGTGGACACCGCGGGGCAGGAGACTGTGTCCGCGGCAGTGATGGTGGGCACCGTGCGCGACACCGTGCCTCCCGAGGTGGAGATGGTGGACCCGCCCGCCTACGACCTTGTGACGGAGGGCGACACCGTCACCTTGTCCGCGGCGGCACGCGACAACGCGGGCATCGACTTCGTCGAGTTCTGGGTGGATGGCGCGAAGCTTGGGTCGACGTCGGAGACGCATCCGGGTCCCTCGAATCGCCCGTTGCATTCCCTGAGCTGGCTCGTGCCTGGTGGTCGGGCGGGGGACCAGGTGACGCTGCACTCCGCGGCGGTGGATCCGTCCGAGAACCGCACGGAGTCCAGCTCCGTGAAGGTGGAGATCGGCCTGCGACCGTCGCACCTGCTGAGTCCATTCAGCACGACGTCGTCGCTGGGGCCCGTGGCGGCGAATGCAGCGGGACTCGTGGTGGTGGGTGGCTCTGGGGTGAGTCCGCAGAGTTCGCCCTCGGGGAACGCGGTGGCGTTCGTCCAGGCGACGCAGGGCGACAATCCCTTGGTCGCGCTGGGGCTGGTGCCCCTCGATGCTCCGCCCGCGGCGATGACGATGGCGGGGCAGTTCGCGTTGGTGGTGTCACCATCGCGGCTCAAGGCGGGGGGCGTCTACGTGCCGCCGACCTTGTCGGTGGTGGACGCGAGCACGCGCGTGCTGCGCGGGAGCGTGGACCTGCCCGGCAACGAGGTGCGCGGCGTGGCTGTGAAGGATCGGCTGGCGTACGTGGCCAATGGGTCGGCAGGGGTCGTGGTCGTGGACGTGGGCGTGCCCACGGCGCCGCAGCGGGTGCTCACGGTGCCCGTGCTTGGTGGCGCGCGTGATGTCTTCGTCGCTGGGGATCTGCTGCTCGTGGCAGCGGGCGATGCGGGCCTGCTCGTGCTGGACCCGCGGCATCCGAGGTTGAAGCAGCGGGGCTTCGTGGCGGTCCCGGGTGCCGCGCTGACGGTGTCCGCGGTCGGGTCGCGTGCCTTCGTGGGATGTGATGGCCCGGGGGCTCGACTCGCCGTGGTGGACCTGACGCGGCCTGAGTCGCCGCGCCTGCTGTCTTTGCTTCCGCATGCGCTTGCGCGCCAGGACGTGCTGGCCACGGGGCTGGCGTCCGTGGCGGCGACGGGCCACCTGGTGCTGGGAACCACTCAACTCGTCGACGCGAATGCCCAACCGGTGAAGGGGCTGATGGCCGTCTCGGTCGTCAAACCGGATGGCTCCGCGAGCACGCTGGTTCGCGCCAACCTGCCTCGCGTGGCCCAGGTGGTTCCGGCCGCGGGGGGCGCGGTCACGACGGTGGATGGCTCGCTGGCGCTCTACGGGTTGGAGCGGATGGTCGTCATGTCCGTGAGTCCGGCGGACGGCGCGCGTCAGGTGCCCGTCGCCGCGAATGACCTGGTCATCGATGTCGAGTTCTCCACGGCGCCGGATCCCGAGAGCATCCAGCTTGGAACGGTGGTGTTGCGCGCTGGAGAGCCTCAACTGGGGCCTGAGGTGCCGACTCGGGTGGAGGTCATGGGGCGGCTGCTGCGCGTGCATCTCTTGCAGTCGCTCGCGGTCTCCACGGACTACTTCCTCACGGTGGGGCCGGAGCTGGCCACGTCCACCCACTTGGTCCTCGGCGAGACGTTCCGCTCGCGATTCACCACGCGCGCGGTGGGCGCGGCGCTGCCCTCGGTTCTCGAAGTGGTGCCTGCTTCGGGGCCGTTGGAAGGCGGCACGTTCGTCACGGTGCATGGCACGGGGTTCGCGACGGGGGCTCGTGTCCTCTTCTCCGGGGCGGAGGCCACGGATGTGGCCGTGGCCGCGGATGGGCTGAGTTTGACGGCGCGCACCCCCGCGCAGCTCGAGGGTGCGGCCACGGTCACCGTGGTGAACCCCAATGGCCTGGAGGGCTCGCTCTATGGCGGCTTCCTCTTCTTGAAGATCTTGGAGGTGAACTTCGTCTCCCCCGCCACAGGACCGCTCGCGGGCAACAACACTGTCGAACTGGTCGGAGGTGGGTTCCAGCGTGGTGCCACGGTGACGGTGGGCGGCAAGGCCGCGACCGACGTGCGCGTGCTGTCTCCGGGACTGATGACGGTGAAGATGCCGTCCGGAACCTTCGGCCCCGCGGATGTCCGAGTGACGAACCCGGATGGCCGCGTCGTGGTCGTGCCCGGCGCCTACTTGTACACGGACCTCTCGGTGTCGTCCGTGGTGGGGCGCCAGGTCTCGGTGCCGGGGGATGGCGGGCAGGTCGCGGGACGCCTCCCGTCGTTGCCGCCGGTGAAGGTGGCGCTGTCGGCGGGCAAGGCCTATGTGCTCTCGCCTGCGGCGGTCGCGACCAGCGCGAAGGACGTGGTGGAGCTGCAGCGGTCGAGCATTCAGGGCGCGCTGTCGGTGGTGAATGTGTCGCAGCCCACCCAAGCCTCGGTGATGGGCGGGATGTCGATGCCCGCGCCCTACGAGCCCGTGGCGCTCGCGGTGCGGGGTACGCGCGCCTACGTCGCGGTGAACGGCGCGAGCCTGCCGTACGTGGACGTGGTGGGAGAGGGCGTTCCCTCGCTGCTCGTCGTTGACGTGACCCTGCCGACCGCGCCAGCGCTGGTGGTGGCCGTTCCAGGCGTGGGCAAGGCAACGGGCATCGCGCTCGCGGGGGACCTGGCGCTGATGGCGTCGGGAAGCTCGGGCGTGACGTTGTTCTCGTTGATGGACCCGGACCGTCCAGTGCTGCTGGGCAGCGTGACGAAGTTCCTCTTCGACGGCACGCAGCGTGAGCCGTCCATCGAGGACGTGGCTGTATCGGGTCACTACGCGGTGCTGCGGGCCCAGTGGGGCGGTGAACGGCGTCTGCTCGTCACCGACCTGGCGATGCCGGGGCTGCCCGTCGTGGGTGAGTTGTCCGGCGGCAGTTCGGCGGTCGCGCTCTCGGGGCGGCAAGGTCTGTCCGTGGTGGGAGAGGCCTTGCGCACGCTCTCCCTGACTCCGCCAACCCGTCCGCATGACGTCTCGACGGTGACGCCGCTGGTGGCGGGCATGCGCTTCACATCGGCCGCGCTCGGGGCGCAACTGGGCGTGGCGGGGGCTTCTGGCAACGCGGCGCTCCTCCAGGTGGTGATGGCGTCGGACCCGACGCGCCCCGAGGCCGTGGACGCGGTGGATCTGTTCCCCGCGGCGAAGCTGTCCGACGTGGCGGTGGAAGGCGATGTGCTCGTGGGGACCGTGTCCGAGACGGTGCCCGTGCCCGAGGGGGCTCAGGTCCCTGGCGACGCGTTGGTCGTCGTGGGAGTGCCGTTCCCCGTCGTCACGGCAAGCGTACCCGCGGATGGCGAGACCGCCGTCTACGTGGGCACCACGCCGCGAGTCATCCTGAGCCAACCTGTGCTGGATGCGGACGCGTCCACGGTGCAGTTGGTGCTGATGAACGGATCGGCCGCGGGCGTGCCCGTGCCCTTGTCGCGTGTCGAAGCCGATACGGCCGGGACGACGCTGACGCTCGTTCCCCAGGACGGGTTGGCCGTCAATCAGACGTACCAGATTCGCGTCGAGGGGCTGCACGCCCGGAAGAACTCGACGCCCATGCCTGGGAGCTTCGTGGCGGAGTTCACCACGGCCTCGCAGCCCTCGGCGGTGCCCGTCACTGTTTCCACGCTCACGCCTCGTCAGGGACCGTCCGCGGGTGGGACCCTGGTCACGCTGAACGGCACGGGCTTCGGAGTGGGGATGGAAGTGCGCTTCAACGACGTGCCCGCGCAGCTCGTGTCGCTTGTGTCGAGCACCCAGGCCGTCGTGAAGGTTCCGGCGGGTGGAGCGGGGCCCGCCACGCTCACGGTGGGGGTGCCGGGGGGCAGTCGCGCGGACCTCGTGGGTGCGTTCCTCTACGTGGATTCGCTCTCGGTCGCGGCGGTGACACCCGCTCGCGGGCCGACGTCTGGCAGCACGCGGGTGCTCATCTCGGGCACGGGCTTCGCGCCCGAAGGCGGTGTGCAGGTGCGGTTCGGCGGTCGGCCCGCGGATCAGGTGCGCGTGCTGGGGCTGGGGCTCATCCAGGCCTATACGCCGGATGGGCTGCGCGGGCCGGTGGATGTGACGGTCACCAACCCGGATGGAACCACTCGAACGTTGGTGCGTGGCTTCACGTTCGATCAACCCACGGGGGCATCTGTCGCGCTGGGGCATCCGTTGCGGGATGCCGTGGTGGTGGGCGAGCTGGCCTTCACGGTGGGTGGTTCTGCGCTGGAGGTCGTCGACCTGTCGGGCTTGCGGCGCTTCGGGCCTCAGGTGGGCATGCCCATTCCTCCCGACCAGCGGGGCAAGCTGGTGGATGACAACGGCGACCAGCGCGATGACCGTCGACTGGGGAGCCTGATGCTTCCGGGTGAGGCCACGTCCATCGCGTACCCGCTGGAGGGCGGAGACCTGCTGTACGTGGGTCTCGTCGTCCCAGCGGCTTCGGGGGGCGGCGCCATGGAGGGGGCGGTGGCGGTGGTGGATGTGGACCACCCCGAGTCGCCTGTCCTGCGTCGCGTGACGCGCGCGGGTGCGCACGGCGTCTTCGCCGTGGATGCGCGAGGTGACCGCTTGCTCGCGGCGGCCGCGGCCAGTGGTCTGCGCTCGTTCGACATCTCAGTGGAGGCATTCCCGGTTCACGAGGTCTCCACGCCGCCGGGAGCGCAGTCCGTGGCGGTCTGGGGCGACCGGGCGGTGCTCGGGACGGGCACGCGTGACGCGGACTTCCGCGTGGGCGCGGGCACTCTGCAGGTGTGGTCCATGTCGGGCGCACCCGTGCCCGTGGGGGCCATGCCTCAGTCCATCGCGGCGCAGCGCGTGCGGATGCTGGGTGATGTGGCAGTGGTGGCGGCGGGCGCCGAGGGACTGGTGCTGGTGGACGTGTCGTCCGAGGTTCCGGTTCGCCTGGCCTCGGTGGACGTGAAGGGTTTTGCCGCGGACGTGCGGCTCGCCGGGCGAGTGGCCTATGTGGCGGCGGGGAGCGCGGGCGTCGCGGTGGTGGATCTCAGCGACCTGCTCGACCCGAAGCTGCTCTACCACGTCGCTGGAAATGACGGGGGGGACGCTCGGGCCGTGGCCCTGGGTGGGGGCCGCCTCGTGAGCATGCGCGAGCGTGGGGCGCGGGGCTGGGCCCTGGAGTTCGGAGACGCATCTGAGCTGTCCGTGGTGGGGGCCAGCGTGGCCGAGGGAGAGCGAGTCCCGAGGTCCTTGGCGTCCGTCACCGTCTTCCTGTCCGCGGCGTTCGATGCCGCCACGGCGCCGGGAGCCTTCTCGCTGACGGCCAATGGCATCCCTGTCGCAGGGCCGCCTCCCGAGGTCGGAGGCGAAGGAGACCTTCGCAGCACGATGGTGTTCCGGCCGTCGCAGCCGTTGCCCGCGGGCGCGGTGATGCGTCTGTCCGTGTCGAAGGCCCTCAAGACGCCCGCTGGGGTCGCGCTCATCGCGCCGTTCTCGGTGTCCTTCATCGCCGCGGCGGACATGGGGGATGCACCGGTGATTTCGCAGGTGGTCCCTCGCGTGGGCCCCGTCGTGGGCGGCCAGCGGGTGCAGGTGCTGGGCAGCCATTTCACCTCGGACTCGACGGTGTGGATGGGCGGGTTGCCGGCGCAGGTGTGGGCTTCGTCGTCCACGCGCCTCGAGGTGGTGACGCCGCCGGGTGTGGTGGGCCTGGCGGATGTCGAGGTCCGGCAAGACACGTCCGCACTGGTGGCTCGGCGTTCGGGTGGGTACCTGTATGTCGCGCCGCTGCGCGCAACCGAGGCCACGCCGCGCTTCCTCAACCCGAGGGGCGGCAGCACCGTGAGCGTCGTGGGCGACGGCTTCCTGCCGGCCTGGGCGGATCCACTGGGGGCCACGCGCGTGCTCGTGCGAGGCCTGCCCGCCTCGGATGTGCAGGTGACGTCCTTCCACTCGCTGACCGCGGTGGCGCCGGCTGGCTCGTTCGGTGCGGCCGAGGTGACCGTGGTGGCGCCCGATGGGCTGTCGCGCGCGAGCGCGTCGAGCAAGGTGGGCTACGGCTTGCCCTTCTCGGGAGAGGAGCGCGCGGTGGCGACGGCGCCTCAGGCGCTGGTGGCCAATCCCGCGCAGCCGCTCCAGGTGTTCGCGGCGGCGGGTGCGAGTGGAAACGGGAACCGCTTCGCGCAGGACTACGTCGGCCCCATCACCAAGCAGGGGACGATTCAGGAGTCGTACCGCGCGCTCGTGCTGGATGCGACCCGGGCTGGGGCTCCGCGCACGTCGGGCGCTCAAGTGGTGGATCCGCCGGATGCGCTCGTTGATCGCTTCTTCGCGGTGCGCATGCGCTACGTGAACGACACCGCGTTGCCGGACATCGAAGTGATGCCGGACTCGCTGGATGTCGCCGCGCGCGATGGCCGGCTGTATGTGGCCAACGGGCAGAGTGGCTTGACGGTGCTCGACGCGACCGACACGCGAGGCTTGCCACTGCTGGGGCGGGCCGCGCTCAACACGAGCGGAAGCGGCGAGACGATGTCGGCCACTCGCGTACTCCCCACGCCGACCGGAGCCTGGGTGCTCGGCACGGAGATGCACAAGGCCATGAACGAGCAGTGTCCTGGCTCGCTGCGCGCATATGGCGAGGCGGGTTCCGTCGCGCTCTTTGACGCACGTGTGCCTCAGGACCCGGTGCTCGTCGGTTCATTGGGTATGCTCCCGGATGTCTTCGGCGCGACGGTCGCCGAGGGGCGTGCGTTCGTGGTGACGGGATCGCACCAGGGCCTCTATTACTGCCCGCCGGATTCGGGGGACCCGCGCGATCTGCCTCCGCCTCCCGAGACTTCGATCACGGGCCATGGCGCGGGAGACCAGGCGCTTCCCCATGTGGGCGGGACGTCGACGGGGCAGTTGCTTGTCTATGGCTCGGCGCGGCCTGGGGCGGCGTTGGTGGGACAGCTTCCGCTTCCCTATGTCCTGACGGATGTCGTCGTGGTGCGAGGCGTGGCCATCGTGGCCGCCGCTGATTTCGGCCTGTTGTTCGTGAACGTGGCGGATCCCGCGGTGCCCATGCTGATTCCGGGCGCGTCCATTCCGTTCGATTCGAAGCTGTCCAATGCGCCGGGGCACCCGCAGCGCCTGCGGCTCGTGGGCGACATGCTCTTCGTGGCGTCGGCCGAAGGCGGCGTGCTGTTGGTGGATGTGTCGGATCCCACGCGTCCGCAGCTGGTGAGTGGCGGCAACGTGGAGCGCGCCTGGGACGTGGTGCCCGTGCAGGACCGCTTGCTCCTGGCCAGCCGTGACCGTGTCTCCGAGCTGTCCGTGCCGTTCCTGTACGTGACGGGCTTTGCCCCGGAGCGGCAGGCGGCGGTGCCTCCTGAGAGCGTGGCGCTGACGGTGCGCTTCAATCGAGCGCTGGCGACCTCGGGCGTGACGTCGCGCAACGTCCGGCTGCTGGGGCCGGGGGGCGAGGACGTGCCAGTGGTGTTGGAGGTCGTGGACTCGGTGCTGACTGTGCGCGCGAGCGGCGCGCTGAGCCCGAGTCAGGACTACCACCTGTCCGTGGACTCCACCGTGACGGACCAGCGCGGAGGGGCCTTGCTCGTCCCGTTCCGTCTGGACTTCCGGACCGCGGCGGCGAACAGCCACGTGCCGAAGCCGGTGGCGGTCTCGCGTGCCACGGCGGACCTCGCGGGAGGCACGAGCCTCACCGTGACGGGAGAGGGCTTCACGGGCACGGCCCATGTGTGGGTGGGGGGAGCCGCCGCGACGTTCGATGTCCTGTCCGATACGGAGCTGCGTGTGACTGTGCCCGCGGCGACGCTCGCGGGGCCTGCGGACCTGACCGTGGAGAACGGTGGCGGTCCCACGGGCACGCTGCCGTCCGCGGTGCTGTACCTGGACTCGCTCGCCGGGGCGCTGGTGACGCTGACCCCGGACCATGGCCCAGTGGAGGGGGGCACGCGGGTGACGGTGTCTCTGTCCGGAGCACGCGCGCTCGCTCCGGGGTCGAAGGTGTTTGTCGGCGACGCGCCGGCGGTGGACGTGGACATCCGAGACCTCTCGTCGTTGCGCTTCACGACGCCCGCGGTGGACGGCGCGGCGCTGGTCCCCGTGAGGGTGCAGCGGCCCGATGAGGCGCCGGTCCAGGTCGGGCTCTTCTCGTATGACATGCCCGTGGGGACCGCGCTGTCCCTGCCGGGCTTCCCGCCACGCGTGGCCTCCGAGATTCGACTGCGTGGGGACACGTTGTACGCGGGCGTGTCGACCCCGGGGTTCGCCGGGCTGGAGATCTTCGATGTGAAGGTCGAGGAGCGCCCCTTGCGACTGGGTGGGGTGCTCAGCCAGACGCCGGTTCGAGGCATCGATGTGTCGGGCTCGGTTGCGTTCCTGGCGACGGATGCGCTGGGGCTCTCGGTGGTGGACGCTTCTGACCCCGCGTTCCCCTTCGTGGCGGATCACGCGACCACATTCGGGTGGGCGACTGGAGTCCGAGTCGTGGGGGCGGAGGCATTCGTCAGCGTGACGGATCCGCAGGCGGGCCCGGGTGCCATCCAGGTCTTCCAAGCGAGCGGGCCACGCTTGTCCACGCCGACTTCGGTCCCGCTGGACGCGGATGCGCTCGCGCTCGACGTGGGACCAGGCCGGCTCTACGCGCTCACCTCGCAGGTGGCGAACGGCACGGGCTCGGGTTTGTCGCTGACGGTGTACGACCGACTGGGGACCCGCTTGGGCAGTACGACGGTGCTGAGTGGCTCTCGAAGCTATGAGCAGCTTGTCGCGAGCCGGCTGTTGGTCCGTGGCGGACAGGCCTTCGTCACGGTGGGGACGAAGGTCCATGTCTTCGATTTGCGCGATGAGAGCCATCCTCGGTTGCTTCAGGCGACGGACCTGGGGGCGCCGGTGACGGGTTTGACGGAGGTGGGCGGCTCGTTGTTCGCGGCGACGTCCGGAAGCTCGACGCTCATCGAGGTTCCTCCCACGGAGCTGTTGGCCGTGGATGTGACTCCTGCCGAGGGCGCCGTCGTCCCGGTGGGAACTTCGATTCAAGTTCGCTTCACGTTGCCGGTGGCCGTGAGCTCGGTGACGCCCTCCACGTTCTTTGTGCGTGCTCGCAGCGGGGGCTCGTGGCGAGACGTCGCGGGAGCGCTCGATGTCGTGTACTCGGTACGGGGCTCGACCGTGCTTTTCACCCCGGCCCCGAACAGCCTCAATGAGGGGGACGAGATCCAGGTGTCCGTGACGTCGGGGGTGCACGCCTTCGACACACGGCCGCTGGCGGTGCCAGTGTCGGTGCATTTCATGCTCGCTCCTGACGGGGCGCTTCAGCCCGTGTTGGGTGCGTTGACCCCTGCCTCGGGGCTGGCGAACGCCAGCACGGTGGTTCGATTGACCGGCGCGGGCTTCCGCGCTGCCGCTGGCGCCACGCCCGGGACGCGCGTCCTGGTGGGTGGTCAGGAAGCCTCGGTTGCGTGGATTGCGCGGGACACCCTGGACGTGACGGTGCCGCCGTCGCTGGGTGCCGCTGCCGGGCCCGCGCGCGTGGAAGTCATCGATGGCCCCTCTGGCTTGAGCGCCTCGCGGCTGGGTGGCTTCCTGTACCGAGATCCGTTGCGCTTGCAGGTGGTGTCGCCGACGCAGTCGCCGCAGCAGGGCGGGGGCGGCATCACACTCACAGGCAAGGGCTTCCATCCGGGCATGTCCGTCTCGTTCGGCGATACCCCCTCGTTCGAAGTGCGTGTGCTGTCCATGGATCAGGCGGTGGCGCGAGTGCCACCGCACACGGCGGGGTTGGTGGATGTGACGGTGGCCACGGCAGGGCAGTCGTTCACGCTGCCTCAGTCTTTCTTGTACGGCGCGGGTGCGGTCGCGCGACTGCCCACGTTGCCCGTGGCGCACGTCCTCGTGGACAACGGTGTGGCCTATGCGGCGTTGGGCGGTGCGTCGGCCATCGTTGGTGAAGATGGGACGGTCTACGAGGCCTCTCGCGCTACCGATGAGGGCGGATTGCTCATCGCTCGGTTGAACGAGCTGCCCACGCTGCGTGAGGAGAAGACGCTGCGCTTCCCTGCGACGGGCGGTGGGCGACGGCTCGCGAAGGCGGGCAGCACGCTCTACATGGCGGCGGGCCCAGCGGGCCTCAAGCGATGGGATGTCTCGCTGCCCGCGGCGCCGGTGGAGCAGCCGGCGATCGCGACGACTGGCTCGGCGACGGACGTGGTGGTGCAAGACCGGCTCCTGTTCGTCGCGGACTCGGCCGGGGTGTCTCAGTATCGGCTCGGTGAGACCGAGGCCCCGTTGCCGGTGGGCTCGCGGGCGGTGGTGGGTGGCGCCACGGCGCTCGCGCTCCAGGGCACCTATTTGCTCGTCGCGGACGGAAACGTGGCGGCGCCGCGGCTGCATGTGTTGGACGCGACCCGAGGCGATCTGCCGGAGGTGGGGACGGGGTTCCCGTTGTCCGCGCCCGCCCAGCACATCGTGGTGAACGGTTCACGCGCCTTCGCGTCGCTCGGCCGTGTGCGGCAGGTGGCGATCGTGGAGCTGGCGGATCCGCTGAATCCTGCCCCGGCGGGGAGCCTGGTGTTGAGCGATCCTCAGGGTCGCACTTGGATGTCCGCCGAGCAGACGTGGGTGAGTGGCGGGGTCGCCTACGTGGCCGCGGGTGGTGGGAAGGTTCAGCGCTTCGCGGTTCCCGTGGGGCAGTCTCCGACTTCGCTGGAGCGGGCGTGGGTGATGGGCGACGCGCGGACCCTGGCGTTCGCGGATGACCACCTCCTCGTGGGCACGTTGTTCCTGGATGTGGCTGGACAGGCCGTGGAGCTGCCGCTCCAGCACGAGTCGTCGCGCTTGGGTGTTCTGGCGGGTGCGCTGGCCGCGGTGGCGATGGACCACCTGGAGTTGGTGGGGACGAGCCCGGCGCAGGGGGAGCGGGTGGCGGTCGGGGCCGCGATGCGTCTGCGGTTGACGGCGTTCCCGGACATGACCACCGCGGAGTCGGTCACGCTTGTCCCAGAGGACGGTGTGGCGACGCCGGTTCGGGTTGCGCGGCGCGCAGTCGCGACGACGGAGGGCGCGGACCTCCTGCTGGAGCCTTATGTGCCGCTCCTCAGTGGCACGCGCTACCGCCTGCATGTGGGCAAGGACCTCGCGGACGTGGCGGGCGGGAAGCTCGGGGTGGATGTGGACATCCGCTTCAGCACGGCTTCCACCGCGAGCGCCGAGCGCCCGCGCATCACCGGAGTGACTCCTGGATACGGCCTGGAGGCGGGAGGGGACACCGTCCTCATTCAGGGCGAGCGGTTCGTGGAGGGGTGCCTGGTGTCCATCGGTGGCACCCCGGCTCTGCAGCGGACCGTCGCCCCGGATGGACGCTCTATCTCGGTGAAGGTGCCTCCGGGTGTGGCGGGTCCGGCGGCGGTCCGCGTGGAGAACGTGGGCGGACTGTCGGACGTGAAGCTTGGGGCGTATCGCTACTTGGTTGCGCCGAGCCTCACGGGCGTGTCACCCACGTCTGCCCCCTTCAACAGTCAGGCGTATGTCGAGCTGACGGGCCAGGGCCTGTTCTCGGATTCGTTGGTGACGTTCGGGGGCCTGCCCGCCACCGAGGTCCGCTTGCTGTCCTCGACCACCCTGCGGGTGCGAGTGCCGGATGGAATCACGGGCGCCGCGGATGTGCGGATCGCGACGCCCGCGCCTGGCGGTCCCGTCGGGGCGGCCTGGAGCGGCGCGTTCATGTTCACGCTGCAGTCTCGGGGACCCTTTGGCTCGGGCGCCGAGGCGATGGCTCGCGTGGGCAATGCGTTGCTGGTCGCGAAGGCGGGGCAGCTCACGGCGCTCGACTTGTCCGTGGCGGAGGTCCCGTACGAACTGGGACAGGTCTCGGGAGTGACCCAAGCCACGGCGCTGCGCGTGAGCGGCGACGAGGCGTTCCTGGCGGGCGCGGGGGTGGTGGTCCGCTACACGCTGGGCTCCTGTGGAATGGGGCCCCGAGTGCCCTGCGCGCCACAGCAGCAGGAGAGCATCTTCCTGTCTCCTTCCGATGTGACGCCCACGGCGATTGTCGCCACCCCGGGCGCGGCCTACGTGGCCATGGGCGGAGGCAACGAACTGGCGTTGCTCGGCCGCGTGGATGGCGTGCTCCGCGTGGTCTCGCGTGCCTATGTGCTGGGGGGCAACATCCGCGCGATGGAGCGGATCCGCGGGGGATTGGCCATCCTCGTGGATGAGGGCACGACGTCTCGACTCGAGATTCGCAGCTTCGACGATGCCCAGTTGGAGCTGTTGGGACAGCTGGGTGGATTGCCCGCGCCGGCCTACTCGATGGCGGCGGATGGCAATCGGTTGTTGCTGGGCTTGGGCGCAGGGGCTCGGCTGGTGGATGCGACGGAGCTTGACGCTCCCGAATTGGTGGGGGCGTGGGAGTCGGGCACCGCGTGGAACGACGCGTTGTCGGTGTCTCTGTTCGGGCCCTGGGCCTGGGTGGGAGGCCGTCAGCGGCTGTCGTGGGTGGATACCACCCAGGGGCTGGTGGAGCGCACGTGGGCGCCCGCGCTGGGCGTCGAGGGGCAGCACGTCGCGGTGGTGGCGGGCGTGGCGGTGGCGGCGAACGCCACCAGCATGAAGGTGTATCACCTGCCGTATCCCGTGACGGTGGGAGCCCAGCCGGCTCCCGGCGGTGTGGTCGCGCCCGAAGGCACGCTGTCCGTGACGGTGTCTTCGTTGCTCTCTCAGGCGCAGGCCGAGGCGAGCACCGTGCTCGTGAAGTCCTTCGTCGGGAACG
The DNA here is from genome assembly GCA_016458225.1 of Myxococcaceae bacterium JPH2. Classification (NCBI taxonomy): domain Bacteria; kingdom Pseudomonadati; phylum Myxococcota; class Myxococcia; order Myxococcales; family Myxococcaceae; species Myxococcaceae bacterium JPH2. Next base: position 85,164 of record JAEMGR010000018.1, read on the forward strand.
TGCCCGTGGCGGGAGCGCCAGCGAACTCAGGGTTCACGCTGGGCTTCAAGCCGTCACCGTCGCTCGACGTGGGGCAGCGCTACACGGTCGAAGCAACGCTCGCGCCCACCGACATTCGCGGTGGCGTGCTGGCGGGGCCGTGGCGCTACTCCGTGCTTGGCGGCGCGGCTGAGACCCAGATGCAGGTCGCCTCGCTGACGCCCGACCACGGAGACGTGGCCGGAGGCGCCCTGGTGGACATCTCGGGGACGCATCTGGAGTCCGTGTCGGAGGTGCGCTTCGGGGGAGTGCCCGCTGTGCTGCTCCAGCCCGCGACCGCGTCGCTGGTTCGGGTCCGTGCTCCGGCGGCCATGGGGGCGGGACCGGTGACGGTGGAGTTGCGCTCGGCGTCCGGTGAGCGGGTGCTCGTGGAGGGCGGCTTCGTCTACGTGGCGCCGCTGGCGGTGACCGCGGTGTCCCCGTCGAAGGTGTCTCAAGATGGAGGCTGGGTGACCCTGACGGGAACCGGTTTCACGCGAGGCATCGTCGTGACGGTGGATGGCGGACAGGTGCTGAGCAACGCCCTGAGCGCGACCGAGTTGCGCGTCTTTGTTCCGGCCGGTCCGTTGGGGTTCGTCACCCTCAAGCTCACGCAGCCCGGTGGTGCGGCGGTGGAGTTGGTGGGGTCCGTGCAGCGCGCGGACACCCGTCCACCGCGGGTGGTGGCGTGGGATCCGGCGCAGTTGGAGGGTGGGCAGAACCTGCCGCTCACCAGCAGATTCACGGTCCGGTTCGATGAGCCCATCGATGCGGCGAGCGCCGCTCAGGCCAAGCTGTGGCGTGGCACGATTGCCGAGCCGGCGACCGTGACCGTGTCCGCGGATGGCATGGGCCTGACGCTGGTGCCCTCGGCCTCGTTGCTGTCCACCACTCAGTATGTGCTGAGCGTGCAGGGCATCCGAGACCTGAACGGGAACACCGTCACCGAGGGAGGCACCGCGTCGTTCCGGACGGTGGACGTCACCAGTCCGGTGGTGACCCTGGTGGTGAAGAACTCGGGTCGTCCCGTCGAGATGGGCGATTTGTTCACGGCCCAGATTGAGTGGTTGCTCGAGGTTCGGATGACGGATGACTCGGGCGGCATTGGCCCGAGGGCGTTGAGCGTGGATGGTGTGCCATTGGTCGGGAACGGCGGCGTCTTCACGTACACGTGGTCCGCGGACAAGGTGGGCAAGACGTCGCAGTTGCTCGCGCGCGCGGAAGACGGGTCCGGAAACTCGGCCGAGGTGCAGGTGACGGTGCAGATCGTGAACGACGTCCCGCCGACGGTGACGTTCACGCAGCCCACGGTTGCGGCGCTCACGCTGGAGGAAGGCTCGACGCTGGACGTGGGGGTCTCCGCCACGGACAACACGAAGCTCAGCGCGATGGAGCTGCGCCTGGACGGTGCCTCCATCAAGCGCGATGCCTCGCTGACGACGGCGAGTGGAACGCTGACGCATCGCGTGCGCATGCCCCGGATGGTGTCGGGCGCGGAGGCCCACGTGCTGACCGCGTCGGCGACGGACGAAGGCGGCCTGACGGGCAGCGCGGTTCCGGTGGCGCTCACCGTGACGCCGGATGTCACGCCTCCCGTGGTGTCGGTCCTGGCACCCGCGGATGGAACGCGCGTGATCTCAGGTTCGATGTTGGACCTGCGCGTGAACGCCACGGATACCAACCCGGTCCGCTCAGTGCGCTTCGAAGTCGATGGCGTACCGGTGGCGACGCTGACGAGTTCTCCGTGGACCGTTCGGTGGCACGCGCCGGTCGTCACGGCGGATCGCAACGTGGTGGTGACGGTGAGCGCGCTGGATGAGCGCGGAAACATGGGGACGGCGACCTCGCGGCTCACGATCGAGCCGAGCACGGCGCCCATGTATGTCGCGTTCTCGAGCCCAGGAATGGGGAGCGAGTTCGTCGAGGGGAGTCCGGTGGTGGTGACGGTGTATCCGATCGCCCCCGCGGGAATCCGCCGCGTGCGACTGTCCATGGACACGAACGAAGTCGTCCTCACCCAGTCCCCCTGGAGCTACACCTTCGTGGCTCCCACCGTGGGGCCCGAGGGCGGCGCGGCCATGCTGCGCGCGGTGGTCGAGGACCAGGGCGGCGTGGAGAGTGCCCCCGCGACGCTGCAGATCCGCGTGCGTGACAGCGGAACGGTGGCTCCGGTCGTGACCCTGACGAGTGACCCCGAGGGGCCGGTGTTCACGGGCGGCTCACAGATCTCCGTGGTCGCGTCCGCGACGACGGGAGCCTCTGTCTCGCCGCGTGTCCAGGTGAACGGAGCCGACAGCGCTGTGACGTCGGGTCGAGCCGTACTGCCGCTGGGCCCCGAGGGCGCGAGCGTTCGAGTCTCCGCCGATGCCTCGGGTCTGGGAGGAAATGCCACCGCCGAGTCGACGGGCGTGCTGGCTGTATTCGCGGCGGGCGCTGCGGTGCAACTCCCGCTGGAGGGGCCAGAGGCCGTCTCGGATATGGCGCTCACTGGAGAGCAGTTGTGGGTCCTGCGTGACAACGGGGGCGGACTCAGTCGCGTCGAGGCGCATGTCCGCGCGGATGGGACCTTGCTCTCGTCGCGGTCGCTGGACGGCGGCGCGGCGGCGTTGGCGACGCGAGGAGACCAGGTCGCGGTGGCGCTGCGGGTCGCGGGCGCTGGTGAACTGGACCTGCTGCCGTCCGATCTGTCGACGCTGATCCGGATTCCGCTGCGCCGCGAGCCTTCCGCGTTGGCCGCCTTCCGAGGTGGCTGGCTCGTGGGCTCGGACGAAGGAGTCGAAGTTCGTGATGCGGCGGGTGCATTGCAGGCGCGCGTCGCTCTCGGCCCCGTGAAGGGGCTCTCCGTCCAGGGCGAGAGGCTGTACGTCCTGGCAGGGGCTCAGCTGTCCGTGATTGACCTGGCAGTGCCTCCGGCGCCCGAGGTGGTTGCCTCGGTCAACGTGACGGATGCGGTCGCGGTGACCGCACAGGGGGCCGACCGAGTCTGCGTCGCGGGCACGTCGGTGGCGTGCTTCACAGTGAGCGGGAGTGTGCTGGCGCCTTCAGGAACGAAGACGCTGTCGGCGCCGGCTGTCTCGGTGCGAGCGATCGGTGCCTGGCTGCTGGTGGGGACGGACACGGGCCTGACGGTGCTGGATGCCCGCTTCGAGCCTCGGGTCGCGGGCCAGTATCCCGAAGTGCAGGGCCGAGTGGTGGCCACGGGTGGAGGGGTGTTCGCGGCTCGCGGTGCGACGGTGTCGCGTCTGGGATTGGCGCGAGACCCGGGATTGCCGCAGCTCACGTTGTCGGCGCCGAGTACGGCCGCGCCCGGAACGCGGTTGGCATTGGCCACGACCTGGGTGGATGAGGACGAGCCGCTCAATGCGTACACTGCGGAGTTGCTCGTCGATGGGCGCGTGGTGGAGGTGCTCGACAGTCGTCTGCCGAGCACAGTGGATCTGCCTCGGATTGGAACGTCCACGCAGCTCACGCTGCGCGTCCGTGACCTGGCCGGGAACGTGGTGACGGCGCAGCGCACCGTGTCCTTGGTGGATGACGGGGCGGGGCCCGTGCTGCTGGGGCTCGGGTTGCCCAGCTCGGTCTTGGAAGGAACGGAGTTCCAGGTTCGCCTCTTGGCGAAGGACCCAGCCCGAGTTGCCGCAGTCGAGGTGACGGTCTCGGGTCAGTCTCCGGTCACGTTCAACGCGCCCACGTGGGCGGGAGTCCTGCGGGCTCCGATGGTCTCGTCGAGCGGGTCTGTCACGGTGGCTGCGGTGGCCGTGGACGCGCAGGGGCGCAGGGGGCCGGCAGTCCAAGCGCAGATCCAGGTGGTGGACGACACGGGGGCAGCGCCTCAGGTGTCGACCTTGGAGCGGCAGGGCACAGGTCCCATCTTGGAGGGGGCGCGTGTGAGCGTGCTGGCCACGACGGCGCCCGCCGCCGTCCGCGAAGTGCGCTTCCTCGTGGACCACGTCGAGCAGCAACGCGTGACGGGAGCCCCCTACGTGGCATCGCTGCTGATGCCGACGGGGACGGGGTCTCGGGATGTCGTGGTGGAGGCCGTGGCGGTGGATCTGCAGGGCCGGGAGTCCGCTCCGGTCTCGCTGTCTCTCATCGTGGTGGATGACACCTCGGAGCCGAGTCTGTCTCTCTCCGTGGAGCCGGCTGAGGGGCGCGTTGCCGCGGGCTCGCTGTTGTCGGCGACAGTGACGGCGTCCGATGCGGGCGGTGTGCTGCACGTCGAGCAAACCCTGACCCAGGGCGGCTCGGTGGTTACGACGGGTGGGGCGGTGATTCGCTACACGGTGCCCGAGGCGACGCCGATGGGCACGCTGTTGGAGTTGGTCGCTCAGGTGACTGACCGGATGGGCAACGTCACGACCAAGACGGTGAAGTGGGAAGTGATTGCCCCCGTGCTCTCCTCGACAGGACAACTCTTCACATCCTCGTTTGAAGGAGCCGAGCAACTCGTGGTGCAAGGCGACCGCGTCTACGTCCGGACGGCGACGGGATTCACGATTGGTGCCCTGACGCGAGGCGATCCGGTATCCCTCGTGGAGCTGGGACGATTCGTGACGCCGAACCGGCCGCTCTCCATGGCGGTGACGGGTGACACCGTTGTTTTGGCCTACGGAACCGGAGGCGTGGACATCGTGAATGCCACGGACCCGACTGCGCCCGTGGTCGCGAGCCACCTGGACAACGCCTTTGGTGTCGTGGCTGCCTTTGGGGATTCGGTCTATGCGTCGATGCTGACCCCGAACTATGTCGCGGTATTGGACTTGTCCGATCTCGAGCACCCTCTCGTTAACTTTCCCTACGGAGGGACCGCGGTGTTGGTGGGGGCCTCGGTCGATGGAGCGATGCAGAAGTCCGGTAATGGGTTGTATGTCCCGGCTCGTACAACGCTGACCGCGAGTGGCAGTAACGGCGGGTCAACTTCATGGGTTGAACTCGATGAGAACATCGTGTCCGCGGAGAGAGACAGCGGTCGTGTTGTGATTGCTACAAGCAAGGCAATTCGAGTGCACGCTCTGCAAGCCGGAACATTCTTGTCGTCGGCTCCGATGATTGCCGCGCCGCGTGCACTTCGCGTCGTCAACGGCATGGCGTATGTGCTGGGCACGGACGGCCGTATGCGCATCGTCGATGTCCGCGAGCCCAGTGCTGCAACTGTGGTGGCATCAGAGCTGGTTGATGGGGCGGACGTTGCGGTCTCAGGTGGAGTCCTCCTGATCGCGTCTCGATCGGGAGTTGAGGCTCGACGACTGGTTCACGGTACGGCGTCGCCGACGTCGACCCCCTCTGCGACCATGACATTCTCGGATGTCCCAATGGGCCTCTCGGATTACCGAGGGGGTGTCGTGGTTGCCGCCGGGAGCGCGGGTTTCCGATACCTGGATTCCACATCACCGACGCGATTTGTCGAGCGGTCGCAACTGACAGGATTCTCGGGTCGGCAAATCGAGCGAATGGGGAATGATCTCTATTACCTGCTCGGAAACAGAATTGAGTGGAACTATGAGCAGGAGGGCGGGGGGCTCTCGCTGAACATGTCGGGTTGGTACAGAAACTACTGGCTGGCCCAGATGGGAGCGGTCACGCGTTTCTCGGTCGCCAAGGGGCGTCTCTGGGCGATGAATGGCGGAAGGATTTCCACTTTGGCCCTGCCCGATGGGGTCGGAGTGCCCTCGATGCTGATGTCGAGTGGCGCGGTGGATATCTCGGGGGATGACATTCACGCTGCTGTGGCCCATGGCGCAGGAGGCTGGAGTTTGCTGGGAGCCGATGCCTCGGGCAGCATGCGCAGGCTGGCGACCTATGCTGGCGTCGCTGTGAGTGCGGTCGCGCTGCGAGGCGAATTGGCCGTGACGGCCAACGCTACGTCGGTCACGTCATGGAGCATCAGCGATTCATCTGCGACGCAGCGGGTGACTGTGTCCACTGCGGGCCCCGTTGTTCGGGCTCGCCTCTACGGGCGCCTCGCTGTCCTGAGCGAGGCAGACAGGGGTGTGCAGGTATTTGACTTCACGCAAGTCGATGCCCCACGTCTGGTGGCTGAGTACCCTGCGGGGCGCGCAGATGATGCGATCCTGAGCGGGGACGACATCGTCGTGGCGGATGCAATTCACGGCGTGAGACGATTCACGCTGCCTCGTGTGAGCACTGCGCCGTCAGTCAGTATCACGCTGCCTGTGGCCGGGGCAGAACTGCGCCCTGGTGACAAGTTCGTTGTGTTGGGTGAGTCGTCCGGTGTCGATGTGGAGAGCCTTGACTTGCTGATTGATGGCAAGCTCGTGGGGGCAATCTATGACCGTGAGCTGCGCATCATTCATCAAGTGCCAGCGGACGCGAGCCCAGGGACTGAGTTGTCCGTGCAGCTTCTCGCGAGAAGCTCGAACGGGAGGACGGCTCTGTCGCCACCCGCACGAGTCACTATTGCTCCTCTCGTGGGTGTCGCAGCGCCCATCAGCCTGAACGTTTCCAACGGGACGACCTATCACTCCGGCCAGTTCCTGGAACTCGCGGTGGGGCACAATAACTTCGTTAGCCCGGCACAGATTGCGCTGCGGTTTGGTTCTCGACTGGTAGGAACTGTGACTCCGCAGCCAGGTGCGTCTTGGACGAACGTTGTGGTTCGGATGCCTGCATTGGGGACCGCAACCACCGACACATTGTCCGCGGAGCTTGTGGATGGCGTCGGACGAATGGTTCGGTCTCAGGTAACGGTCACCGTCCAGCCGCCTCCTGTATTCACGAGCCCACCGGGAGGCTTGCCTACGCAGCTACGCGCATTGCCTTATGTGAATCGTATCAATACGTCCTACTGGTGGTCTCAAGGGCCATACGCGTATTCTCTGCGAGTGAATGGGGCGGTTGTCGCAACGCAAGACATCCCGTATGCGAACTACTACAGCTATCCACTGCTCTACGACCTGCGCATCCCCGAGGCACAGGTAGGCCAGAGCGTGACGTTGTCCCTGGAGGTAAAGGATCCGCTCGGACGAGCGCTGACCTCGACGCAGACCTACACCGTGCTCCCGGCGAGCGACAGCGCACCGAGTCTTGCAACTACCTCCGGGACGTCGAAGGGGGCAGAACCGGCAGCCTTGGGCCGCTCGGAGTCTCCGTTGCCCGAGTCCGTGGGTGCCTCGCGCGCGATGCCTTCGGTGTCACTGGATGCAATCGACTATCTGGTTGTCGGACGCCCCATCCCGCTATCTGCCGGCTGGTCGAGTCTGGACATTCCGCTCGCTTGGGCGGAGTTCCGTGTCGACGGTGATGTGATTCCAGGAGGCCGCTTCGAGGCGCCGTCGCAGACGGCAGTTCAGGTGCCCTACACGGCCACGACGACGGGATCGGCACGGCTCGAGGTCGAGGTCATGGATCGCTTGGGCGGGCGGGTGAGCGTGTTCCGACAGGTGGAGCGCTTGCCGACGGGCTCGGGCGCCTCGTGTGAGCTGCCCATTCCGCTGAAGCTCGGAGAGACGTCAGTCCCGGTCACGGGAGTCTCGGATTCGCCCAGCTGCTACGCGGGCATGGCGGGCGCGTGGTTGTCGTTGCCGTTCGACGGAGCGGTCGAGAGCCTCTCGTTCTCCTCTTCGGATGTCGCGTTCGCCCAGGATGGCTGTGGGGCCGTGCCTCTGGCGTGTCAGTCGGGAGTGCAGACCGTGGGACCGCTGTCGGCGGGGGCTCGCCTCTTCGTGCGGCGTGCGCACCAAGGCAGTGACACCCCGCGAGTCACCCTCCAGCAGGCGCGACTCGGAGTGGGGGCTCGGTGTGAGCCCGAGTCCACGGCCTTTGTCTGTGCCTCTGGACGCTGTGAGGTGGATTCGGTGGGAGGGTTCCGCTGCCAAGCGGTTGAGGGGGGCTCTTGGTCTGGAGCGCAGGACGCTTGGGATGGCGGGACATGGCTGATGCCCGACGCCTCGGCTGGCCTGCGCGGTGCATTCACGCCGGGCGTCTGGAAGCCGGACGCCGCGGGCCGTTGTATTGGGCGCGTGGTGAGTGGTGCCTCGGGCACTACGACTTGTGATGATGGCGACTGCGTGGCCGGAACGGCCTGCGAGTTCCTGGGAGGCGGACAGTGAATCGGGGGCTGTTGGGGGTGGTTCTGGTGGGCGTGTTGGGGTGGGGGCTGGTGGGGTGCGATTCCGCGGACGTGGTGGCGAAGGTGGGGCGCTCGCCGGTGACACGGGCGGACGTGGCGCTGTGGCTGCAGACCCACGAAGGGGTGGGGACGGCGGAGGCCGCGCTGGATGGCGTGGTGGAGCGCACGCTCCTCGTCGAGAAGGCTCGGGAGGACGACCTCTTGAAGGACCCCGAGGTGGCCGCGCGTGCCGAGGCCGCACGTCGCGAGGTGATCGCGAATGCGTACCTTGACCGCCTGTCTCGTGAGACCTCCACCGATGAGGCGCTGATGGCGCGGTATGAGGCGCGTCGGGAAGGACTGGCGCGCCGGGAAGTGCATGTGGCCCACATCGTGGTTCGGCTCGCGGAGGGCGCTGACCGCCGAGCGCGGACGGAGGCCCAGGCGAAGATCAATGCGGCGCATGCCCGCCTTGTGGGCGGGGAGGATTTCGCGGCCGTGGCGCGCGAGGTGTCCGAGGACGCGGTGACGGGGGCGCTGGGAGGAGACCTGGGGCTCGTGCGCGAGGGGCAGATCGACGCGCGCTTCTTCGCCGCGGTGGCCGCGCTGAAGTCCGGCGAGGTGTCCCAGCCATTCGAGACGGCTTTCGGGCTGCATGTCGCGCGAGCCCTGGAATCGCCACGGACCGTGGTGCCCACGTTCCAGGAGGTTCGCGGACAGCTGGCGGCCGAGGCGCGCCATGAGGCCGAGGAGACGCTCATGCGTCGACTGCGAGAAGACATTCCGGTGAGGCGCTACCCGGAGCGGTTGTCGGGTGTGGTGGAGCAGAAGAAGGCCGAGGGGGCGCAGTGATGAAGACCCGAGCTTGGGTGTGGGGTTGGGGAGTCCTGGCGCTGGTGTTGCTCGCGGGGTGTCCGCGCAAGTCGGAGCCCGTCGAGCCCAAGTCCCGGGCGGCAAAGGCCTCCACGCGGATGAAGCTCTCGGCTCAGGATCTCGCGCCGGCCTGCGAGGAGGAGGTCCCCGAGTCTGCCGATTTGGCTTGGCTCGGCGGTGTGCTGGTTGTGCAGGGCGGTAGTCAGGGGACGGCGCAGTTCGCGGGCGAAGGCCAAGAGCCAGCCATTGTGGTTGTTCAGAATGGTGACGCTCAAGGTGGAGACGAGGTGCAGTCTGCAACGGTGACGCTGAATGGCGTGTCTGTTGGAGCCATTTCGTCAGGAACTCCCCTGCTTGTCCGGGCGGTCACTCTCGCGGGTCAGAGCCTCAATCAGTTGATGGTTTCCGCGACAGGAGGGGGACGGGTCCGCGTCGCTGTCGCAAGTCTGAACATGCTTCCATGCGGCATGGCGGACACCGGGGTGCTGAGTGAGGCCAAGAACTCGGTCTCGCAGACGTTCTCTTCGCATGGTGTTGGGTCGATGCCTGTCTTGATGGTTCAGTCCGTCGGGGCCGTTGGCTCGATCCAGGTTTCGATCAATGGCGTGAACGTTGAGTTGCCTGTTTCAGGCAATGGAGTCCGAGTTGCGCCGGTAGCCCTGGTGCCGGGCGAGAACACGCTCAATGTGTTTGCGAGGAATGCTCAGGGCTCGAGTGCGCGTGTGTCCGTGTTTGATGCGGATACGTTGCCTCCTCCCCTGACGATGTACGAGCCGGAGAATGGTGCGTTCTTCACTAGTTCCCCCGTTTCGGTTTCGGGCACTTTCGGTCCCGATACGAAGGGCGTCTGGGTCGCTGGGGCGCTGGCCGGAATCGTCGGTCATAATGGCTATCAGTCAGACATTGGCTTGGTGGAAGGCGTGAATGCCATCACCGCAGCCGTGGTGGATAGCTGCGGGAACGTCGCGCGAGTGTGTCGGGCAGTGGTGTTGGACAGTCAGGCTCCCGTCATCGCGGTATCGGGCGTGACGGAAGGATTGGTGACTCAAGGGCCTGTGACGCCGACCTGGACGGTGACCGGAGGGTATCTCGCCACGTCGTCTGCGACGCTGGATGGCAATCCCTGGACGCCGGGAACCTCGGTGAGCGCCCATGGAACACATGAACTCTTGGTGACTGCGACGGATCAGGAAGGGCGCGTGGCGATGAAGCGCGTGCGCTTCACGGTCCTCGTCACCGGGCCCGTCATCACGGTCACTGGCGTTCAGGATGGGGTGTTTGTGAAGGGCCCGGTCACGCCCGTCATCGACATCGAAACCCAGTTCCTCGAGGTGGATGTCTACACCCTCGACGAGGTCGGCTATATCAAGGGAACGCCCATCACGGAGGACGGCCCCCATACGTTGGAGGTGATCGCGAAGGACCGTGCGGGGAACTTCAGCGTGACCACGCTGCATTTCACGCTCGACTCGATTGCGCCGAGCGTGACGGTGGTGGGACCCGCGGAGGGGAGTCATCTCAATGAGCCCGTGGTCGTGACGTACACCGTGGACGACGCGAACCTCGTGGATGCGGCGCCGGTGGCGACCTTGGATGGCCAGCCGTTTGTGAGCGGAGACCTGGTCTCGGCCGAGGGCGCGCGCACTGTTGAAGTGACCGCGACGGACAAGGCGGGAAACCAGACGAAGGCCACGCGTCACTTCACGCTCGACTTCACGCCGCCCGAGGTGGCGCTGACGGGAGTCGTTGAGAACAGTCTGGTGAAAACGGCGGTGACGCCCACGTTCAGCGCGTCGGATGCGAACCTGAAGCAGGTGGGCGCGGCCCTGAACGGTGCGCCGTTTGTGAGCGGAACGAGCGTCACCGCGGACGGTGCATACCTGTTGGAGGTGAAGGCGGAGGACCTGGCGGGCAATCAGCGGATCTCCGTGGCTCACTTCACCATCGATGCCACCGCCCCTGAGATCTCAGTGTTTGGTGTGGCTGACGGCGCGCGCTACCGCGTCCCCGTGGAGGTGACGTTCACCGCGACGGATGCTCACTCGCCAGAGGTCTCGGCGACGCTGGATGGCCAGCCGTTCACCAGCGGCGGGCAGGTTGCCGCGACGGGCAGCCACACGTTGGTTGTCACGGCGCGTGATGCGCTGGGCAACGAGCGCGCCGTGACGCTCCACTTCGCGGTCGACACGGTGGCTCCGACCGTGGTGCTGGAGTCGCCCTCGACGGACCTCGTGACGCAAGCATCCGAGGCGAGTGTCGTGGTTCGCGCGAACGACGACGGTCCCCTGGGCGAAGTTCGACTGGGCGGGATCCCGATGGTGCGGGGACCGGATGGCAAGTACCGCGCAGTCGTGCCGCTGACGGAGGGCGGTAATGCGTTCGAGGTGGTTGCCTTTGACGATGCGGGCAACTCGACCGCGTTGTCCTTCCAGGTGGTCCGGGACACGGTCGCGCCGGCGTTGGTGGTGGCCGCACCCCTCGATCATGCCCCGGTGACCGGAAACTCGGTGATGGTGGCCGGGACCGCGACCGACCTGACGGAGTTGACGGTGAAGGTCGGCGGAACGCCCGTGGTGTTGGGTGAGGGCGGAGCCTTCTCCACCACGTACGTGCTGCAGTCTGGCCAGACCGAGATCGTGGTGAGCGCGACCGATGCGGCGGGGAATACCTCCACCGTCACGCGCAGCCTCTCTGTGGGCACGGCGGCCCCGACGTTGGTCGTGACGGATCCGCCCGAGGGCTACCGTTTTACGGAGGCCTTCATCACGGTGCGGGGCGAGGTGACGTTGGGAGATCCCACGGACACGCCTCAGCTCACGGTGGATGGTGTCTCGGTTCCGGTGGGCGCGGGCGGTCGTTTCGCGCACACGCTGGAAGTGCCCGTGGGACCCAAGGCGGCGCTCGTTCGCGTGGTGGACCGACTGGGGCAGTCTGCTCAGGCCACGTTGAATCTGATCCGATTGGGGAGTTCGGATGCTGGGACGCCGCCACAACAGGATGCCGGAGTTCCGGGTCCGGACGCGGGCACTTCCGGACGGGATGGCGGTGCGGCGGAGGCGCCACCGTCGCTGGTGGTGGAGTCACCCGCGGACGGCACCGTGGTGGGCGGAATGCGTTTCGCCGTCACCGGACGGGTGGACGAGGGCGCGCTTCCGCTTCAGGTCACGGTGAATGGATTGCCCGCCGCCGTGACGTCGCGGCATTTCAGTGCCTCGCTGGCGCTGTTGGAGGGAAAGCAATCCCTGTCCATCCAGGTGACGGATGCACTGGGGCGCGTGGCATCGGCGCAGCGCACGGTCACCGTGGACCGCACGGCGCCTTATCTCCAGCTGACTCGGCCTACTAGCAATCCCGCGCAGGTCTCGGAGAGCCCGTATCTGCTGCAGGGAACCGTGGGGGACGCGAACCTGGCGAGTCTGACGGTGCGGGGCATTTCCGTGCCTGTCGTGGCCGGAGGATTCTCGGTGGCGCTGCCGCTTCAGGCCGGCAACAACGCCATTGAGATCGTCGCGGAGGACCTCGCGGGGAACCATCGCGAGCTGGTGCAACACCTGTTCATCCCGAGCGTGGCTCCGGTGGTGACCATCCTGACGCCGCTGGAGGGGACGCAAGCCGAGCAGCCCATTGTCACGGTGCGCGCGCAGGTGACCTCCGCGTCGCAGGTGTCCTCGGTCTCCATCGGCACGGGCGCCGCGGCGATGGTGTCTCCAGGGGTCTACGAGGCTCAGGTCCCCCTGTCACTGGGTGAGAACACGATTGATGTGATGGCGACGGATGCGCAGGGGCTCTCCAGCTCGGCGCGCGTGACGGTGCGCTATCGCGACGCGACGCAGGAGCCGCTGGCGGTGACCGGCGTGGAGCCGGCATCGGGCACGGAGGGCGTGGAGACGGATGCTCTGGTGAGCGTGGCCTTCAACAAGCCCGTGGACGAGGCGACCGCGGCGCAACACTTCGAGGTGCGGGCACGGGGCGAGCTCTTGGAGGGCGGCTATTCGCTGGCGCCGGGAGGTCAGACGATGACCTTCGTGGCGCGCAGGTCGCTTCCCGTCGGCGAGCGCGTCATCGTGAAGGTGAGCGGGATGAAGGCCGGCCAAGGGCCGGATCAGCAGACGACGTTCTCCAGTGAGTTCACGGTGCGTCGCCCGCTGACGGTGGTGCGCGGCGTCGTCCTGGACGAGCGTTTCCAGCCGGTGCCGGGCGTGCGCGTGCAGGTGATGGGACAGGACGCGTCGGCTCGGACGGGGCCGGACGGGAACTGGGCGCTCCTGGGCATCCACCCGGGCTCGGTGGTGGTGCGATTCGAGGGCGGCACGACCTCGGATGGTCGTGTGCTGCCCACGGTGCGGCGCAGCCTCGTCGTCGCCGCGGAGCAGGAGACGAAGGACCGGCCGCTCATGTTGGTGGCGGTGAACAGCGCATCGGCGCAGGCGGTGGACGGCGCGAGTGGTGGGACGGTGAGCTTCAATGGCACTCAGGGGGCCATGAAGCTGGAGATCCCAGCAGGGGGGCTGTCCTTCCTGGACGGCTCGGTGTCGGGCTTCCTTTCCGCGACGGAGCTGCCGCCCTATGCGCGGCCTGTGCCCATCGAGGATCGCGCCGCGGTGGCGGCCCTGTGGCAACTGGGGCCCGAGCAGGTCCACTTCATGAAGTCTGTGAAGCTGACGCTGCCCAATCGGACGTCGCTCGCGGTGGGGCGCATGGTGGTGCTGCTCGCGCAGGACGAGAAGCGCCTCGCGCTCAAGCGCGTGGGCTTCGGGCACGTCACTCCCGAGGGAATTGTCTCGGACGGCGACGTGGCCTCGGCCTCGTTCGAGTACTTCGGTTACATGGAGATCTCGCCGGAGCAGCAGCTCCAGGTCGAGGCCGCGCTCGCTCAGGCGGGTGGCGTACCGGGAAGCACGGGGGGCGGGACGGATGGAGGATTGGGGTTCAACGAACTGCTTCCATCCCGCTCGCCTCCCACGCTGTGGCAGCGGATGGGAGAGGCTGTACTTGGCACGGCCCACGCTCAATGGCTCGCCGGGCTGGCGGTAGGACTGGGCATCCTGGACACGTTCCCTGGGGGCTCGTCGCGCGTCTGGGGCGTCGTGCGCACGCCGAGAGAGGACGTCACCGCGCTGACGCTGATGGCACCTGCTGCGGCGTCGCTGTCCAGAACGGTGGAGGTGGACCTGCCCTACACGCAGGCCCTCGAGTTCTCGGCGAGGTATTCGTCAGCCCAGGCATCTGGAGGCGCGCCGCCGACGGTCGTCAACGCGACCGTGGAGGGTGTTTCTCCGACGGGCGGGCGGCTGGCTCCGGAGGCCGGGGAAGAGTGGCAGGTTCAAGGAGAGGGAGAGGTCTCCCTCTTCACGGAGGTCACGCTCGCGCCTGGGACCACCACGTTCACGCTGACAGGGCGGACGCCGTACGACGTGCGTGCCATTCGGCTGAAGGCGGAGCTGGAGCCCATTCTCGAGGATGGCGGTGCGGGGGCTCCGCGGCGCGCGAAGCTGACGCTCGTGAAGGAGTCGGACAGTTCAGAGGACGGCGCGAAGGATCCGCTGCAGGGCTCCGCTCGGTTCCAGGGAGTGCGGGTGGACATCACCAGCACGGTCGACACCACGGCGGCGACGGAGGCCTCGGGCCAGTACTCCACGTTGGTCCCGCTGCTCGCGTCGAACACGATGAGCATTGCGTGCGCGGACATCCCCCTGGGGCCTCGGTGGGTGGCGCGACTGGATGCCAATGGCAACACCCGCTTCGACAGCGTGGGGAGCTCCTTCTCGACCTGCTCTCCGGATTTCTGGCTATCTCCGGGAGGCACGACGCGTGCCGACATCCTCGTGGATGTTCGGCTGTTGCACGGTCGCGTCACGTTCAAGACCAAGGACGGCACTCCGGTGCCTGGCATTTGCAAGGGCGTGACGAAGACCTCGGTTGATCCGGTTTCGGGCCAGCTTCGTACGGTGTCCGAAGACGATGTGGCGACGACCGAGGTGCACTTCTTCCGCGAGGATGACTTGGAGCACCCGCTGGCGAAGTACGCGGTGACGCAGCCGCTGACGGAGGAGTGCTCGGACGCCCAACACCCGCCCCAGGGCGCGCAGGGCGAGTACTCGCGCGTGAGGCTCGGGCCCACCCACGGCGTGTCGCGAGCGACCAAAGAGCGCTGTCAGGAATTGGAGGCTTCGGGACCCAAGACCGAGGCGGACAAGCAGTTCTTCCGGGCCGAGTGTGGCGAAACCGCGGGGAGCTTCTTGTGGTTGGTTCCGGGAGACCGGTTGGTCGTCTTCGCGGTGAACCACGCCACCGGCTACGCGGGCATGTCGACGGTGACGGTCCCCCCGGTCAACACCTCGACCCGTGGACCGGATGGTCTGTGTGCGGCGGATGCGAATGGCCTGCTGAAGATTCAGGAGGGAGACCAGACAGTCTCCATCTCGCACTGCACGCAGGCGGAGTTGGGCATTCCTGGAGACGTGGATCTCTATCCGCCCGAAATCGACGTCCGCGTGCAACGGCGCGCCCAGGATGATGGCTTCAAGCAGGGCCCGGCGGCCCACCTCATCCGGACAGGGGGAGCCGGGACGACGCGGGATGACGCGGTGCAGGTGGTCACGCATTGGCGTGTGCGCCGTGCGAAGCAAGAGCCCCCTCGGACCGGGGAAACCGGAGGCGACGGTGGAGTTCCTGGCCCGGATGCTGGCGGAGCGACGTGCGTCCGAGGTTTCCAGTCGGACGGAGGCACCTGCGCGCCCGGAGTCCTGACAGATGATGACGCACGGGGCGGCACTCCGCTGGAGGTCTATTGTTCGGAGCTCTTGCCCACGGCGTCCCCGGTGCAGCGGGCGACGTGTCTGAAGGACGACCAGGAGCTGCGCGACGTCCCCAAGGGGGTTCCTGCTCTCGAGGGGCAGATTGTTCGCGTGACGGGGACCGCGGTGGAGCAGCCGGCTGTCACGACGTTCCAGGTGGCGCCAGGGCAGAACACGGTCAACATCCAAGCCTCGCTTCGAATGGTCAATCAGGAGGGGAAGCAGAAGACCCTCAACAACCTCGTGCGCGCGAACTACTACTTGCACGTGGTGGGCAATCGCCTGCTTGAGCGAGACCGTGACGGCGACGGCTATGTCAGCCCCGCTGAGAACGAGGCGACGCCGCCACGCTTCGAGGAGCCGAACCCGCGTGGAATGAATCCACCCGGCCTGCCGGCGCGGGCATTGTTCCTGAAGAGCGTGTTCCGTCGACTCGATGCGGAGGGCGCTGTCTCGGAGCAATACGACTTCGCGCGGGAGCACGAGTTCCGCGTGCTGGCGCTGGATTCCCCGAAGGTGTCTGCGACCGGAAGCGCTGGCACACGACCCCTCGAGACGGGAACCAATTCCGCGCCTGCGAGCAGCCCGCAGGACCTCTCGTATGACTTCTTGGCGAGCCTCTTGGCTCCGGACGACCCGGGCCGCGCGGGAACACTGAGTGGTGACTACCGCGTGCGCTTGGGGTCGGATCAGTTCGGCATCGACTGTCCGCTGACCCTGGACACAGCCGCGCACACCATTACCGCGAGCTGTGGCGGTGACTCGCTCGCGGATGTCCTCAGTGCGAGCGACATCCTCTACGTCGAGCTGTACCTGAGCGGCAATGCAGAGAACGTGTTGTACCGCTTCAACTTCCAGGGGTTGGCGGCGCGCAAGGACGACCTGACGGTCTCCACGTCGTTTACGGCCGATGCCTCGGTGACGAAGTCCTCGCCGGATGGAACGCCGGCGGTGGGGCGACCCATTTCGCGGCCCGCGATGGCTGACTTCATGCTCGACCCCGCGAAGATCACCGCGGGAATGGTCAAGCTGTGCCTCAACGAGGGATGCGGCCCCGAGGAAGGGAGCATTCTGAAGGAGGCGCTGGTCCAGCGACAGCCTGATGGCAAGTACTCGGTGTTCGACACCGGGCGAGGCAGCATCAAGGCCGAGCTCCAGCAATCGCGAACCATGACCGCGGCGGGGGCGAGGCGAATCCGCCTGCCACTGCCCGCATATCTGGCGCGCGGGCGCATGCCAGGAAGCAAAGAAGCCTCGGTCGCCATCTACCTGGTGCTGGAACCCATTGGTCCGAACAAGGAACGCATTGTCAGTGGGTTGGGGCGGCCGCTGGGGTCATTCACGAGTTCGAATGCTGTGCCAGTGGGGCAGCCGACGCTGAATGGCGTCAACCTGGCATCGGGACTCCTCTCCCTGACGCATGAGGATTTCTCGGTTCCCTTCCTCGCGGGCAGCATGGGTTTCACCCGCACGTACAACAACCAGAGCAACGAGGTGCGCCCACTCGGAGTGGGGTGGACGCACAACTACGAAGGCTGGGTGCGTGAGGAGGAGGTGGGCCGCTACCTGGTCGTCATCAACGGCCAGGGTTTTGCGTTTCCTGAATGCACGAAGGACCTGCGCCCTGGGCACTTGGGGAGTGTGACCTCTTGCAAGACGGACAACTCGCACGGGCACGAGTTGACGGTGGATGCGCCGCTGGAAATGCCGGACGGAGAGGAGCGCGCTGACAAGGTTGTCTTCACGACGTCCACGGGCGAGCGCTTCGAGTTCAACCGTCCCGCGCAGGGGCCGCAGTCGGAGGGGCGTCGGCGATGGTTGCTGACGCGCTACGCGGACGCGCACGGCCGAGAGAATGGTCTGGGATGGACGACGCTGGCGTACGACAACCAGACGGACATGGTCCGCAGCGTCCAACGCTTGGGCGAGAAGGGCAGCCTCGCACTGAGCTTCGAGTACGAGCCCATCGTTGCCTCCGGTCAGCATCCCCTGCCGGAGTTGGTGCAGCTCTCCAAGCAGACCGTGATGCAATGGCTGAAGTCTGTCTCGCTCATGTCTGGGACGACGGTGCTCTACAAAGTGGAGTTCACCCGCGACGACCGTGGCAACCTCACGCGTGCGGTCCGGACTCCGGGGGGGCCCTCCCAGATCTACGCGTATTCCTATGTCCCGCTCTCGGCGTCCGTGAGCGCGAATGATCGCTGGAATGCCAGCAATGAGCTGGAGACCGCGCGACTCATCCACGGCGCAACCGAGACCGCGGAAGAGCCGGTAGTTTGGCGTGCGACCTACTCGCGAAATGTCACGACCCCACCCTACGTGCACCTGACCGCACTGGAGCTTGTCTCCGAGGTCAAGGAATCGGGGATGACGGATGGGCAACTGCGCATCAACTATGGTGCAGAAACGCGAAGCGTCACACTCCCGGACAACGTCCCGGTGAGCCTGAAGCTGAACGAGTCTGGAAACTACAACCTCATGTCCACGCCCGCGGGCAAGGCAACCGCGAAGTGGGGCAGTGATAGTCGGGGCGGGGCAGTCTTTCAGACCAGCTCAACTTCGCGGTCATTGCGAACGGTGGCGAGCACGCCCAACGACCGCTTGCAGTTGCTTGAACAATACCTGACCCAGGTGCCCGCGGGCAGTGCGTCGGTGGCCGGACTGCCCTCGGACGGGAAGTTGAGCCAGAACGTCTGGAACCCGAAATTTGGGGTGCCCGAAGCGACTCACGTTTCAACGGGGGATGGACTGGTCACGATGGAGGCGCCCCACTCGGCGACGGGAGACCTCCAGTCGCTGTCTGTCAAAAAGGGACAGGAGTCCCAGTCCGTCATGACCAATGCGGCCTATGATGCGGACGGCACATTGGAGTCTTACCAAGACGCGGCGGGACGGCAGGTCCAGTTCTCTGAATTCAATGCGCTGGGCCAGCCTCAACGCGCGGTGCTGACCCTGGGGGCGGCGACCACCGGCTTCTCCACGCTGACCCGCGCATTGGTGTATGACAATTATGGTCGCCTGACTTCTGTCTCGGAGGGGGAGACAGGGAATTGGTCCATCAATGAGTATGACGCGCTGGGTCGGCGGCTCACGACCGCGCAGAATGGAACTCCCCCGGCAGTTTGGAACTACGCCTATCAGGAGACCACAGCGCCGGATGGGATCCCGAGTCTTACCGTCACCGAGACCCTCAACCGACCGACGTTGGGAACCAGTGCGAACCATCGACGGAAGATGAAGTATGTCGACGGCGTACTCGCCTCCGAATCCTTCATGGTTGGAGATCCCGCCCACGAGGTCACGCGCTCCTATGCGTACGCACAGGGCGGTCGGTTGGACACGGTGACCGATGAGATGGGCCATCCTCATAAGTATGTCTATGACGATTCGGGCAACCTCACTCATGTCATGGTGGGGCTGCTGTTCGAGGCGTCGTACGCGCGAGACGCCGAGGGCAATCCTCTCGAAACGACCGATAGCCTGGGGCGGACGACCCAGGTTGGCTATGACGGACTCGGGCGCCCCGTGTCGTGGAACTGGGGCGATAACGATGTCGAGACGGTCAAGTTGGATGCTCAGGGGAACTCGGTGCGACGCAGCCAGGGTTCGCATGAGCAGGTCATGACGACGTTTGACCCGCTGGGGAATGCTCAACGTGTCGATAGCGTGAGTCCCTCGGGTGCAGTCCACGCCAGTCGACTGTTCGACAGCGCAGGGCGGCTGACCCGCCTGGAAGACCGGGAGTCAGGCCTGGTCGAGACGTATGTCTATGGTGACGTCCTGGGCCGCCTGACTGAGCGCAAGCGGGTCGTGAAGACAACGACAGGCGAACTGACTCAGCTGGAGACCCGAACCTATACGACAGCGCCGCTGAAGATTGTGGTATCGCGTGTCATCGACGAGAACGCGCAGACGAAGCGGACGGAGACCGAGACGCAGTTCTTGGACCCCGCCGGGCGCGTCTTGGAAGTGCATCGCCTCATCGATGGACAGCCCTCGGTGGAGAAGTTCGAGTACACGGAGCGGGGGCAGGTCTGGTCCTACACGTCTCCGACGAACGAAGTCACCAAGACCTACTACGATCCGCTCGGAAACAAGACGCAAGAGGTCGATGCCGAACTCCATGCCACGGTTTACGAACTCGATGATGCGGGACGTGTGCATGTCGAGAGGCGCCTCGATGTAGGCTTCAAGTGCACGTACGATTACGACGACCTCGGGCGCCTGTCATCGAAGACGATCGCGGCAAACAAGACGACGCCGCAGATGAAGTGGGACTATTCCTACAGCGTCCAAGAAAAGCAGGTCACGGAGACGGCGAACTTTGGAAGCGGGACTCCGATCGTCACCACTCGAAAGGAGAATGCGCGCGGCCGTTTGGTGCGTCTCGAGGTCTCAGGGGGCGGAACGTCGCGCACCTTGGACGTGACGCTGGACGGTCCCTGGGAGCTGTCTCGTGAAGTGAATGAGGGCTCGGGGTGGACCGCGAAGACCGAGTACTTGGGGCGGGATGACCAAGGCCGGGTGCTCAATGAGTTGGAGACCTGGGCATCAGGGACCCGGTCGTATCGCTACCAGACGACGACGACCTGGCTGAATCGCACGGCCACTCAGACACAGATAGACACCGTGGACGGGCAGACCGACACGCGGGTGTCGACCTACGAAGTGGACTCGCTGGGGAATGTCCTCTCCCTGAAGATCGGCGCGGACACGGACACCTGGGAGTATGACGCTGCGGGCAATGTCCTGAAGAAGCAGCCCTCAGGGGCAGTGCCAACGACGTATTCGTATGTCGACGGCGTCCTGAAGACCGAGAAGTTTGGCGTGGCCGCAGCCTCGGGGCTCGAGGAGACAAAGTACACCTATTACAAAGATGGCCAAC
Organism: Myxococcaceae bacterium JPH2; assembly: GCA_016458225.1. Lineage (NCBI taxonomy): Bacteria > Pseudomonadati > Myxococcota > Myxococcia > Myxococcales > Myxococcaceae > Myxococcaceae bacterium JPH2. The sequence continues at coordinate 105,805 of JAEMGR010000018.1, forward strand.
TGCAGAAGCGTGAGGACCCAGACGGGCGCGAAACGCTTTACGAGTACTGGCCGCGAGGTCTCCTCAAGACGAAGCGATATGGGAAGCTGGGCGACTACGACGGAACCCAGTACACCTACGACGCCAATGGAAGCGTCGTGAAGGTAGCGTTTGCCTACGGAACGACGGATGAGACAGTCTGGGAGTACGCGCGAGGTGCGCGAGGCGAACTCCTGGGCGTAACCCAGCCGGGGAGCAGTGGCTCCTTCGCGTACGAATACGATGGTCTCCTCCGGCTGACAAAAGTGACGCCGCCCAGCGGGAGTCCAACGGCCGAACAGACATTTGCCTATGACAGTCTGGGCCGACAGGTGCTGCGCACGCGGGGAAGTGCCCGCTGGCAGACAACCTGGGCTGCGGGTGTGGCGACGCAGGTGGATGGGAATGGCGACGCGATCCGCACGCTCATGGACGGGCGCGGCCGCGCTTCGACTGTGACCTACGAACCAGGGCCCGCGAGCGCCGGAAACACGACGCTGACTGCGGTGTCGCTGGGCTACACGGCCGCAGACCGGCCCCGGATGGTGCTTGAGACGCGCGGCGCGAGCGGGACGGTGGAGAGCGAGTATAGGTACGACGCGCGTGGGCGACTTAGGAGTCAGCGGCGAGGCTCGGAGACGGTCACATTCGGCTACCACACGAACGGCCAGCGCAACAGCGTGATGTCGCTGGCTGGGGCCGTGGGGTATGGGTTCGATTCCTTGGATCGGATCAAATCCGTAACGGGACCTGCAGGAGAATCGGCGCTCGAATGGGAGGCCGGTGGCGCACGCTTGCTTTCCGTCAAGGGCGGCAATGTGGTGGAGCGCCGCTGCTACGACTCTCGCGGGCGGATGAAGGCCATCCTGAATGGCACAACGGACGTTACTTGTAGTGCCCTGAGCACTGCATCGGATCGCTACAGTCTGTTTGAGTATGAATACGATGGGCGAGGCAACCGACTAAAGGAGACGTACCGGGGCGCGGGCACGGGCACCGAGGTCACGGAGTATGGCTACGACGCCGCGGACCGACTGGCTGGGGTCCGAAACCCAGACGGAAGAGCCGTGCTCTATCGTCTGGCAGATGATGGCACGCGCTTGCAAGAGAAGGAGACTGCGCCAGGATATGCAGGAGCATTGTCGTTGCCGGCGACGGGGTTCAACAACCAAGTAGCCGAGCGCCATTGGCGCTACAGCTTCGACTCCCGAGGCGGACTGGAAGGAATCTTCAACGAGTTGGAGTCAGATGAGGCGCGAAAGCGACTCGCAACCTATGTAACGGACGTCTCTGGCCGAGTGACGTCTGAGAAGTCCGCTAGCGCGCAGAAGGAATATGGCTGGGATGGGGCAGGGCGTTTGGCCAAGGTAGTTGTGACACCAACAGGAGGCAGCAGTGTCACGACCACGTACACGTACGGTTGGGATGGCCTCCGAGTCCAGCGCAAGACCGGCTCTGCGTCCATATCGACTTACCAGTGGGGCGAAGGAGAACTGCTCGAGGAGCGCCTGCCTGGGCCGTCCGCGCTGGTGTACACGCGCGCAATTGGTCTTGTCCTTGGAGTAGGTGCTGAGCGGGTTCTCCACGATGCGTTGGGCAGTGCAGCAGGGCGGGTGAATGGCGGCGGTAACCTGACCGCGTCCCGTTACGATGCGTGGGGTGGGTATCGGAGTGACACGGCGCCGACGTCGACGCAGGCCAGCCTCGGATACACGGGCCACGCGTGGGACGCCGATGTTGGTCTCACCTACGCACAACAGCGTTGGTACAACTCGACGACTGGACGATTCTTGTCCGAGGATCCAGTCGGTGCTGGCAGCTACTTGGGCATACCAACAGGCATACAGACATGGCTGTATGCCAACGGCAACCCGCTTCGGTACACGGATCCGGATGGTCAATCCCCTGGTAGCACAGTCGAAGACCATCACCGCGCCTTGGTGGCGAACAGTCTCACCGACCGAGGGATGCTTGTTCACCCGAGCCAGTCCCGTGAATACCTAGAAGCTGTTGATGCATGGGCTCAGTCAGGTTTCCCTCTCGCGACGCTGCTGACTCAGAGTGAGCTGGCCGTGCGAGACACCCGCGATGGTGTGATTGGTGCCTCAAAATGGCTAATTTTTGCCACAACGATGGGTTTTTCGGGAAGTGTCGGAGCTGCAGCGGATGGCTTGGCTGCTCGGTGGGGGCTAGGCCGTGCTGCAACGCTGCTGTTGGGGGCAGGATTGGATGCGAGTGAGGGCTTCCTGCTTGGGGCCTTCGGTGACTCGCTAGAGCAATCAGTCGAGTTGACCATTGATGGCCGAGAATCCTTTGACCTCTCGCAGTTGCTCAAAGTGAGCCTCCGTGGGGCGGCACTCAACGGCGGGTTGCGTCTGGCGCTCGGTTCGTCTGGATTGCTGTCGAAGCCAAAGCTCGGGGCGGCTGATTCCACAGTGGTGTCTATTGCAGGGGAGGCTGAGGCTGAGACTGTGGCAAGGAGGTGGGAGGATTTCCTGCCCCAGGCACGAGCCCATGTTGAGGGCAAGAAGGCCGAATTCTCTGGAGTCGAACTCCAGATGAATGCCAATTTCATTGGCTTGGAAGAGCGTGTGGAGTCGGCTGCGCAGTACGCGCGCTTGAAGGCCTCTCTTCGTAAGGAAGAGCTTGAGAGTTACGGATTCTATAAGGAGAATGGCGGCAGGACTGAGGCGGATTTTATTAGTGAACACTCTTATTTGAGGCACCGATATAACCTTGAACGCGCCCCCAATCAGAATCGCACGCAGTTTGATGAGAATGTCGATGTTGCGCGACTGCGTGAAGACACTATTGCGAATCCCGATCGACGTTATGTTGATCCGAAAAGTCTCGCGGTTGGTTACACTAAATCGTATCCGTTTGATATTACTCCGAACAACATGGTTGATTCGATTGTTACTCCCGCGTCGGGGCAGTCGTCGAGAGTGCATAAGGTTTTCGTGAATCCGAATCCCGAGCTGTCTAGTCAGTTTCCCTTGGCGCCCAGGCATGGGAGTGAGTGATGAATTTGTTTGGCTTGAGTCTTGAGCGGGTGGTTGGTGAGGAGCGGAAGGTTTTGGATGGGATACATTTTTCGAATGCGGTGTTTGTTAGGGTGTTTATTGATGGGGATGATATTGGGTGTGTTGATCCGTTTCGGGGTTCGGTGGTTGTTTTTGATGAACTGGAGAAGAGTGTTGGTGCTTCTGGTAATTACTTGATTTTTACGTGTGCGTGTGGTGTTGCGGAGGATGGAGGATGGGAGGGGGTTGAAGTGATGCAGGGAGAGTCTACGGTGAGTTGGAATTTGGATGTGGGGGAAGGGTTTCGGTTTGTTTTTGAGCGAAGCAACTATGTTGGGGAGATAACGTCTATTAAGAGAATGCTGGATCGTGAAGCTCTTCCGTTGGTGCCCAGTGCGGTGATTTTTCCTGAGAACTTCAAGAGGTAAGTGACATGCCCTGGGATTATCGGACCACCTGAAGCCCCCTGTGTCAGGGAAGTTGTCGCCTCGGCTGAGATGCCG